>NZ_JBKFBI010000005.1:0-91567 GCF_053346095.1 Methylobacterium sp. A52T
CCGACTTCGCGAGACCCGCACCCGAGGCCGGCGCGGGGGAGAGGCTCGCCGGCCTCAGCGGCGCGGCCTGCGGCTGGGGCGCCGGGTGGGCGGCGGCGCGGGCGGCCGGTGCCGGACCCGGGCTCGGGGGTAGCTGCGCGGCCGGCGCCGCGGCGGGATCGGGAAACGGCACGAAGGCGTTCGCCACGGCGATGACGAGCCGGTCGACCTCCGGCGCCAGGGCGCGATCGTAGCCGAGCAGGAACCCCCGCACGCCCTCCGGTCCGGACGCGTAGCGGATGTAGGACAGTCCCGGCCCGGTCTCGGCGGTGACCACCACGGTGTCCGGCCGCCGCAGCTTGTAGGTCACCTTGCGGCCGGGGAGCGGCGCGGTCGCCTTCTCGAACAGCGCGTCGAGGCTCTCGGCCCCCGGCGGGAAGGCGCGGGATTCCAGGGTGACGCGGCCGTCCTGGCTCTGCCAGCGGGTTCCGGAGGGCAGGACAGTCCGTCTCGCCAGGAGCTTCTCGGGCACGCCCATCACGGCGCCGGTCCCGGGGTCGACCGCGACGCGGAAACGCGCCGCGTTCCGCGCCGCCGCGCCGGCGGACAGCAGCGCCGCCCGGCCGCGCGGATCGAGGGGGTCGGCCCCGCCGGTCCGGGCGCCGTAGGCGGTGAGCGCCTCGAAGGTCCGGCGCCCGAAGGCCCCCGACACC
Organism: Methylobacterium sp. A52T; assembly: GCF_053346095.1. NCBI lineage: Bacteria > Pseudomonadati > Pseudomonadota > Alphaproteobacteria > Hyphomicrobiales > Methylobacteriaceae > Methylobacterium > Methylobacterium sp. A52T. The sequence goes on from NZ_JBKFBI010000005.1 coordinate 693, forward strand.
ACGGCGTTGAAGTCGCCGGTCCAGACCAGGGCGTCCTGGACGGCCTTGCGGTCGGCCTCCGGCAGGGCCTCGAAGCCCGCCCGCATCGCCTCGAAGACGGGGTCGGCCGGCGCGGATCTGGGGGCGGCCCGGGCGGGCGCCGGCCGGTCCTGGGCCCCGACAGGCCCGGTGCCGAGGGCGATCAGGATCGCGAGGGCCGTCGCGCGCCGGGCGCGGCCGCGCAGGGAATCCGGGACCCGGCACCGCGACGCGTCACCCGAATCCATTCCCGCCCTCCGACCCGCTTTGCCCGCGTCGTCCCGATCCTGGCAGAGGCCGCCGCGACAGGCCAGATCAATCCGGTCCCGGCCCGATACCGGCCCGATCCCGGCAGCCGTGCGTCCGGCGCCGCGATGCGCTACAGGGCGGGTGACCGGCCCTGGGCGGCGGCCGGATCCCGGATCGGTCGTCCGGCCACGCGATGCCGCCACGGTTCGACGCGGAGCCCGGCATGAGCGACACGAACAACACCTTCAAGAAGGCGCCCAAGCGCAAGGCCGCCAAGGGCAAGAGCATCAGCGTCTCGCCGGAGATGCGGCAGGCCTACGCCGACCTGATCCAGGAGCGCGCCGAGAAGCAGGAGGCCTACGGCCGGCACCTGCCGCAGGACGAGACGCGGCGGCGGTAGCGCGGGCGGCCTGGAGAAGCGCCGCGCCGCACCGGCCTCAGCGTTTGCGCACGAACTCGGTGCGCAGCACGAGGCCCTTGATGGTGTCGTGGCGGCAGTCGATCTCGTCCGGATCGTCCGTGAGCCGGATCGACCGGATGACCGTGCCCTGCTTCAGGGTCTGGTTCGCGCCCTTGACCTTGAGGTCCTTGATCAGCGTAACCGAATCGCCGTCGGCCAGGACGTTGCCGGCCGCGTCGCGAACGGCGTGCGCCTCGGCGGGCGCGGCCGCGGACCCGGGCGGGAGCCACTCGCCCGTCGCCTCGTCGTAGACGTAAGCCTCGTCGTCGCCGCTCAAAACCGTGCCCCCTGTCCGGATCGGGGCCGGGTCCTGTGAGGATCGCGTCGGCCCGTCATCCGCGCCCCGGCACACCGAATCGGTCGCCGAGTCGGCGCGGGACGCCGCGAGCCTAACCGATCGGGCCGGCCCCGCGCGAGAGCGGGAACCGGCCCGACGGAGCGCCTTACCGCTTCAGCGGACCGGCCTCGATCACGTCCTCGACCGTGCGCAGGCCGGCGCGCGGGGAGTTGACGAGGCAGGCCATGTTGCCCGGCGGGTGCTGGTTCTTCCACATCTTGGTGTGGGCCTGGGGGATCTTGTCCCAGGGGAAGACCTCGCTCATGCACGGGTCGATCCGCCGGTCGAGCACGAACTGGTTCGCCGACGAGGCCTGCTTGAGGTGGGCGAAGTGCGAGCCCTGGATGCGCTTCTGCCGCATCCAGACGTAGCGGGCGTCGAAGGTGATGTTGAAGCCGGTCGTGCCGGCGCAGAACACCACCATGCCGCCGCGCTTCACCACCAGCGCCGAGACCGGGAAGGTCGCCTCGCCCGGATGCTCGAACACGATGTCGACGTCCTGCTTGCCGGTGATGTCCCAGATCGCCTTGCCGAACTTCCGCGCCTCCTTGGTCCAGGCGTGGAACTCGGGGCTGTTGACCTTGGGCAGCTGGCCCCAGCAGTCGAAGTCCTTGCGGTTGATGACGCCCTTCGCGCCGAGGCTCATCACGTAGTCGCGCTTCGACTCGTCCGAGATCACCGCGATGGCGTTGGCTCCGCTCGCCGCGCAGAGCTGCACGCCGAACACGCCGAGGCCGCCGGAGGCGCCCCAGATCAGCACGTTCTGGCCCGGCTTCACCGTGTGCGGGGCGTGGCCGAACAGCATGCGGTAGGCGGTGGCGAGCGTCAGCGTGTAGCAGGCGGCCTCCTCCCAGGTGAGGTGCTTCGGCCGGACCATGAGCTGGCGGGACTGCACCCGGCAGAACTGGGCGAAGGAGCCGTCGCCGGTCTCGTAGCCCCAGATCCGCTGCGAGGGCGAGAACATCGGATCGCCGCCGTTGCACTCCTCGTCGTCGCCGTCGTCGCGGTTGCAGTGGACGATGACCTCGTCGCCGACCTTCCAGCGCTTCACCTTGGAGCCGACCTTCCAGACGATGCCGGAGGCGTCGGAGCCCGCGATGTGGTACTCGCCCTTGTGGACGTCGAAGGGCGAGATCGGCTCGCCGAGGCCGGCCCAGACGCCGTTGTAGTTGACGCCCGCCGCCATGACGTAGACCAGCACCTCGTCGTCGCCGATCTCCCAGACCGGCAGCACCTCGAGCTGGTGGGACTGTTCCGGGGGTCCGTGCCGCTCGCGCCGGATCGCCCAGGCATACATCTTGGCCGGCACATGACCCAGCGGCGGGATCTCACCCATCTCGTAGAGGTCCTTGACCTCCCCGCCCGTCGGACTGATCGCAGCGCTCGCCGCCATCTCGCTCTCCTCTCGTCCCGCGTGTTTCTCACGGCCGCGGTTCTCCATCGCGCTATACCGGCGATGCCGGAGGCGTCCAAGTGGGCCGAAAGTCGAAAGCCGACGGTTTCCGACATGAAAAAAGCGCGAGCACAGGGCGCGCGACCACGTATTCAAAATCGGCTTTCCGGCAGACCAAGTATTATTCGGCGCCGGCCTCGGTCGCCCCGGCCCCGAGACCTTGCCCGACTCCACCGCCGCCAGCCCGAGCTGCTCCCGGCCGTCCGGCGAGCACATGCACCTCTAAGTCATTGGCTCGACTTGCTCTCTCGCGCCTGAACAGCGGCAAGTCCCGCGCAGAACAGTTCAGGTAGACATTATACCAGCATTGATAAAGCGGGTCGGGACCGTCGCGCGGCACCGTCCGGACCGCGATCGCGGGCGGCGCGCGGGCGGCGGCGCGCCGCGGCGCCTTCAAATCCCGCTGTTCCGGCGGGCAAGTTTTTTCATGAGCCGCGGATGCCCGCGCGGGCGTCTTGCACTTCCGTCCCGGATGACGCGTGCTCAAGCCTTCGCTACGGTGACCGCAAGGCCGCGCCCCGCGCGGATACAAAGATCACACGGAGGCGAGGAATGGGCGCGAGCGTCGCCGAGACCAGGAGCGACAAGTCGAGCCGCGACAAGCCCTGGATCATCCGCACCTACGCGGGTCACTCGACCGCGGCGGAGTCCAACAAGCTCTATCGGGGCAACCTCGCCAAGGGCCAGACCGGCCTGTCGGTCGCCTTCGACCTGCCGACCCAGACCGGCTACGACCCCGACCACGAGCTGTCCCGCGGCGAGGTCGGCAAGGTCGGCGTCTCGATCGCGCATCTCGGCGACATGCGGACCCTGTTCCAGGACATCCCGCTCGCCCAGATGAACACCTCGATGACGATCAACGCCACGGCCCCGTGGCTGCTGGCGCTCTACCTCGCGGTGGCCGAGGAGCAGGGCGCGCCGATCGCCGCCCTCCAGGGCACGACCCAGAACGACATCATCAAGGAATACCTGTCGCGCGGCACCTACGTGTTCCCGCCCGCACCGTCCCTCCGGCTCACCAAGGACGTGATCCTGTTCACGACCAAGAACGTGCCGAAGTGGAACCCGATGAACGTCTGCTCCTACCACCTTCAGGAGGCGGGGGCGACGCCGGTCCAGGAGCTGTCCTACGCGCTCGCCATCGCCATCGCGGTGCTCGACACCGTGCGCGAGGACCCCGAGTTCGACGCCGCGAGCTTCCCCGAGGTGTTCGGCCGGATCTCGTTCTTCGTGAACGCGGGCCTGCGGTTCGTCACCGAGATCTGCAAGATGCGGGCGTTCTCGGAGCTCTGGGACGAGATCGCCCGCGAGCGCTACGGCATCGACGACCCGAAGAAGCGCATCTTCCGGTACGGCGTGCAGGTGAACTCCCTGGGGCTCACCGAGCAGCAGCCGGAGAACAACGTCCACCGCATCCTGATCGAGATGCTGGCGGTGACGCTCTCCAAGCGCGCCCGCGCCCGCGCGGTGCAGCTCCCGGCCTGGAACGAGGCGCTCGGCCTGCCGCGGCCCTGGGACCAGCAATGGTCGATGCGGATGCAGCAGATCCTGGCCTTCGAGACCGACCTCCTCGAGTACGACGACATCTTCGACGGCAGCCACGTGATCGAGGCCAAGGTCGAGGAGCTGAAGGCGCAGACCCGCGCCGAGCTGGAGCGGATCGGCGGCATCGGCGGCGCGGTCGCGGCCGTCGAGACCGGGGCGCTCAAGCGCGCGCTGGTGGAGTCGAACGCGCGGCGGATCTCGGCGATCGAGGCCGGCGATCAGATCGTCGTCGGCGTCAACAAGTGGCAGCAGGGCGAGCCGTCGCCGCTCACGGCCGGGGAGGGGGCGATCTTCTCCGTCTCCGAGACCGTCGAGATGGAGGCGCAGAGCCGGATCCGCGAGTGGCGCGGCCGCCGCGACGAGACCGCCGTGGGCCAGGCCCTCGACGCCCTGGAGCAGGCGGCGCGATCCGGCGCCAACATCATGCCGCCCTCGATCGAGGCGGCCAGGGCCGGCGTCACGACCGGCGAGTGGGGCGCGCGCCTGCGCGCTGTCTTCGGCGAGTACCGGGCGCCCACCGGCGTCACCGTGGAGACGGTCTCCAGCGGCGCGGCCGAGGAGGCCAAGCTGCTGATCGCCGATCTCGGCGAGCGGCTCGGCGAGACGCCGAAGCTCGTGGTCGGCAAGCCCGGCCTCGACGGCCACTCCAACGGCGCCGAGCAGATCGCGCTGCGCGCCCGGGACGTCGGCTTCGACGTCACCTATGACGGCATCCGCCAGACGCCGGCCGAGATCGTCGCGAAGGCCAAGGAGACCGGCGCCCACGTGGTCGGCCTGTCGATCCTGTCCGGCTCCCACGTGCCGCTGGTGCGGGAGGTCCGCGCCAAGATGCGCGAGGCGGGGCTCGACCACATCCCGGTGGTGGTCGGCGGCATCATCTCGCCGGAGGACGAGTTGGTCCTCAAGAACATGGGCGTGCGCGCCGTCTACACGCCGAAGGACTACGCCATCGACCAGATCATGGTCGGGCTCGCCAAGGTCGTGGAGAAGGGTCTGGATCGACGGGACGGCCCGGCGGATCAGCCGCGCGCCGAGGCCCAGGTCTACTAGCGGACCGACCCTGCCCGGTCCGGGCAGGCCCCAAACAACCTTAACATTTATCGGACAAGTATTGGCCCCGATCCCAGACACGGGATCGGGGACCAACTCCTATGCGCGCCGGTATCTCCATCGCGGCCAAGCTCGGCCTGTGTCTCGCGGCCCTGGTGCTGCTGATCGCCGCGACGAGCGGCCTCTCGCTGGCCGAGCTCGGCCGCATCGAGTCCGCCGCCGCGCAGCTGCGCGACACGCGCATCCCGGCCACCGACGCCCTCGGCCGGATCGGCATCAACTTCATGCGGCAGCGGGTCAACGCCGTCCGCCTGATCACCGCCGACACGCCCGCGCTGCGCGCCGAGGTCGCCGACCAGATCGCCAAGCGCGACGCGCTGCTCGCCGCCCAGTACGCCCGGTACGAGGCCCTGACGCTGACCCAGCCCGAGCGCGAGGCCTACGCGGCCTTCCGCCAGCACGTGGCCACCTACGCCGAGCAGCAGCGGGAGGCGGTGGCCAAGGCCGAGGCGGGCGACGTCGCCGGCGGGCAGCGGATCTACAACACGGTGATGTCGGACAGCATCCGCGCCATCATGGCCGACTGGGAGAAGCTCGTCGCCCTGAACGGCGACGGCTCGCAGGCGAGCGGCACGCTGATCGCGCAGACCTACGATGCCGCCAAGCGGAACGTGCTGGCGCTCGCCGGCCTCGCCCTGCTGGTGGCGCTCGGGGCCTTCGTGCTGGTGACCCGCGGCGTCAGCGGGCCGCTCCGCAAGATCGCCGCCGTCACGCAGCGCCTCGCGGCGGGCGACGCCGAGGTGGCGATCTCCGGGCAGGAGCGCCGCGACGAGATCGGGGCGCTGGCGGGCTCCGTGGTGGTGTTCCGCGACAACCTCGTCCGCGCGCGCGCCCTGGAGGCCGAGACGGCGCTGGCCCGCGCCGATGCCGAGACGCAGCGCCGGGCCGCGACCCGGGCCATGGCCGACGCCTTCGAGCAGGCGGTGGGCGGCATCGTCGGCGGCGTGTCGGCGGCCGCGACCGAGCTGGAGGCCACCGCCCGGACCCTGACCGGCAGCGCGACCGAGGCCGCCGGGCAGTCCGGCACCGTCGCGGGCGCCGCGAGCGACGCCGCCGCCAACGTCAACACCGTCGCGGCCGCCGCCGAGGAGCTCGGTTCCTCGGTCCAGGAGATCGGCCGGCAGGTCAGCAGCTCGGCCGAGCTCGCGCGGGTCGCCGTCGCCGAGGCGACCAACACGGTGGCGCTGGTCCAGGACCTGAGCGGCGCGGCCGCGAAGGTCGGCGACGTGGTGGCGCTGATCTCCGGGATCGCCGCCCAGACCAACCTGCTGGCGCTCAACGCCACGATCGAGGCCGCGCGCGCCGGCACCGCGGGCCGCGGCTTCGCGGTGGTGGCCTCGGAGGTCAAGGCGCTCGCCGAGCAGACCGCCCGGGCCACCGAGGAGATCACCGGCCAGATCGGCCGGATCCAGTCCTCCACCGGGCAGGCGGCGTCGGCGATCGACGGGATCGGCCGGCGCATCCGCGAGATCGACGGCGTGGCCTCCAGCATCGCGGCCGCCGTGGAGCAGCAGGGCGCGGCCACGCAGGAGATCGTCCGCAACGTCGCCGAGGCGGCCGCCGGCACCGGCGCGGTCACCGGCACCATCGCGAGCCTCGCCCAGTCCGCCGAGGAGACGGGCGCCGCCGCCGCCCAGGTGCTCGGGGCCGCGAGCGAGATGTCGCGCCAGTCCGAGCATCTCGGGGCCGAAGTCGCGCGCTTCCTCGCCACGGTGCGGGCGGCGTAACCCCCTCACGGTCGGGCGGCGGATCGCGTAGGACGGCGCCATGCCGCCCAACTTGCCGTCCGCCCTGACCGCGATCCTGCTCCTGGCGGTGCCCCTCGCCGCCGCCCTCTCGGCGGGCCTGATCCTGCGCCTGCGCCCGCTGCTGCAGCGCTACGCCCTGGCCCGGCCGAACGCCCGCTCCAGCCACACCGTGCCGACCCCGCAGGGGGGCGGGATCGCCGTGGTGACGGCGCTGGTCACGATCTCGGGCCTGCTGATCGCGGCGCCGGAGATCGGCGGGCGGCCGGACTGGATCTGGCTCGCCGGCGGCACCCTGGCCCTGGCGGTCCTCGGCGCCGTGGACGACGTCCGGCCGCTGCCGGCCGCCCTGCGGCTCGCCGCGCAGGCCGTCGTGGTCGGCCTGCTGGTCTGGCACCTGGACGGGCGCCTGCTGCCGGGCCTGCCGCTCTGGCTGGAGCGCGGCCTCGCGCTGCTGGCCGGCCTGTGGTTCGTCAACCTGACGAACTTCATGGACGGGCTCGACTGGATGACGGTCGCGGAGATCGTCCCGGTGGCGGGCGCGCTCCTGCTCATCGGCCTCGCCGGGCACCTGCCGCCGCTGCCGACCCTGGTGGCGGCGAGCCTGCTGGGCGCGGTGCTGGGCTTCGCGCCGTTCAACCGGCCGGTCGCGCGGCTCTTCCTCGGCGATGTCGGCTCGCTGCCGGTCGGGCTCGTCACCGCGTGGCTGCTGTGCCAGCTCGCCCTGGCGGGCGGGTTCGCCGCCGCCTTGCTGCTGCCGCTCGTCTACCTCGCCGATGCCAGCCTGACTCTCGCCGCGCGGGCGGCGCGGGGCGAGCGGGTCTGGGAGGCCCATCGCGGGCACTACTACCAGCGCGCCACCGTCAACGGGCTGACCGTGCCCGGCGTGGTCGGACGGGTGTTCGCGGCCAATCTCGCCCTGGCGGCGCTCGCCGCCGCGACCTTGTTTTGGCCGTCCTGGCCGGTCACGCTCGCCGCATCGGCCGCCGGGCTCGCCCTGGTCGCCGCCCTGCTCCGCCGCTTCGCCCGCGCCCCGGCGCCGGCCCCAGCCGAAGGTGCCGCCCAGCCGTGACAGAGGCCGCCCAGCCGTGACCGGACTCATCGCGCTCACTGGGGCGACCGGGTTCATCGGCCGCCACCTGCTCGCCGACCTCACCGCGCGCGGCTACCGGGTCCGCGTGCTGCTGCGCCGGCCCACGACCGTGCCGGAGGGCGCGGCGAGCGCGGTCGTCGGCGACCTGACCCGCCCGATCAACATGGCCGCGGCCCTCAGCGGCGTCGACGCGGTGGTGCACTCGGCCGGCCTCGCCCACGCCATGTCGGGGGCACCGGAGGACGACTACCGCACGCTCAACACCGAGGCGACGCGCCGGCTGGCGGAGGCCGCGGCGCGCGCGAAGGTGCGCCGCTTCGTGTTCCTGTCGTCGATCCGCGCCCAGGTCGGGGCGAGCGCGCCGGGCGTAGTCGGGGAGGGCGATCCGCCCCGGCCCACCGACGCCTACGGCCGCTCCAAGCTCGAGGCCGAGGCCGCGCTCGCCGAGACCGGCCTGGACTGGGTCGCGCTGCGCCCGGTCCTCGTCTACGGGGCCGGCGTGAAGGGCAACATGGCGGCACTCCTGCGGCTGGCGCGCAGCCCCTACCCGCTGCCGCTGGGCGGCCTCGCGGCGCGGCGCTCTCTGATCGCGCTGGAGAGCCTGTCGGGCGCCGTGGACGCGGTGCTGGCGGCGCCCGCCCCCCTGAACCGCGCCCTCGTCGCGGCCGATCCGGACCCGCTCAGCCTGCCGGAGATGATCGCGGCCCTCCGGCAGGGCCTCGGCCGCGGCCCGGGCCTCGTCCCGGTCCCGGCCGGGCTCCTCCGGCTAGGCTGCCGGCTGACCGGCCGGGACGCGCAGTTCGCCCGCGTCGCCGAGGGTCTCGTCGCCCGCGCCGACGGGCTCGCGTCCCTGGGCTGGCGGCCGGCCGGGCCGACGAGCGATGGGCTAGCCCGGCTGGCCCGCGACGGCGGCTGAGGCGCGGCCCGCCTCAGCCGCCCGCGTAGATGTCGGTGATCTTGCCGAGCAGCGACAGGGCGTCCGCCTTTGAGCGCTGGAACGCGTTGCGGCCCACGATCGAGCCGAACCCGCCGCCCGCCTGGATGGCGCGGATCTCGTCGAGGAAGCTGGCCTCCTCGGCCTGGGCGCCGCCGGAGAAGATCACAATCCGCCGGCCGTTGAACGCGCACTGCACCACGTGGCGGACGCGCTCGGCCGCCGTGCCGATCGGGATGCCGGTCGATTCATAGACCTTGTTCGCCGCCGGCTGCTCGATATGGGCCGAGGGCAGCTTCACCTTGATGATGTGGGCGCCGAGCTGCGCGGCGATCTGGGCCGCGTAGCCGATCACGTCGATGGCGGTCTCGCCCTCCTTCGACAGGGCCGAGCCGCGGGCGTAGGACCAGATCACCACGGCGAGGCCGACGCTCTTGGCCTCCTCGGCAATCTCGCGGATCTGCCCGTACATGGCGTTGCGGTGGGCGGAGCCCGGGTAGATCGTGAAGCCGATGGCGCAGGCCCCGAGCCGCAGGGCGTCGGCCACCGAGCCGGTGATCGCCTGCTCGGGATCCTCCTCGTCGGCCAGGAGGTCGTGGTCGTTGAGCTTCAGGATCAGCGGGATGCGCCCGGCATAGTCGCGCGCGCCCGCCTCCAGGAAGCCGAGCGGCGCCGCGTAGGCGTTGCACCCCGCCGCCAGGGCCAGCTCGAAATGGTAGTGCGGGTCGTAGGCCGGCGGGTTCGGGCCGAAGCTGCGGGCGGGCCCGTGCTCGAAGCCCTGGTCGACGGGCAGGATCAGCATCTTGCCGGTGCCGCCGAGCTTGCCGTGCTCCAGCATCCGGGCGAGGTTGGTGAGGGTCCCGGGGCTGTCGGCCCCGTACCACGACAGGATCTCGGTGACGCGGGCGGATCGGTCCATCGGGCAGCCTCCTGGCCAGAGACCGTCGCGCCGCGGATCGGGCCGCGGGCCGTGCTGCGGACGGCTCCCGGTCGGAACGGTGCGGGCAAAGCCGAGGTTCCCGCACGCGGCGCTTTCGGCTAACCGGGCGGGAGCGGGCGCCGCCCGGTCCGGCCGCGCGCCCGAACCGGCAGATCCGAGACCGGCCCACGAGACGCGTCAGAGGTTCGCTCATGCGCAGGCTGATCCTGCTGCGGCACGCCAAGTCCGACCGTCCGCCGGGCGTGGCGGACCATGAGCGCCCGCTCAACGCGCGCGGGAAACGGGCCGCCCCGGCGGTGGGCGCCCACCTCGCGCGGGAGGGCCTGCACCCGGACCTCGCCCTAGTCTCCACCGCCGCGCGCACCCGCGAGACCTGGGCCGCGATGGAGGCGGCCCTCGGCAGCCCCGAGACGCGCTGGCATTCCGAGATCTACGAGGCGCCGGCGGACCGGATCCTCGGGGTGATCCGGCAGGCGCCCGACGCGGCCGCCACGCTGATCGTCGTCGGCCACAATCCGGGTCTCGGCGACCTCGCCGCGATCCTCGCGGGCTCGGGGCCGCGGGCGGCCCGGGACCGGCTGGCCCTGGAATTCCCGACCGCGGCCTTCGTGGTGATCGACTTCGACGGCGACCGCTGGGCGGAGATCGCGCCGGGCCGCGGGCACCTCGACCGGTCCGTGCGCCCGCGGGACATCGACCCGGATCTCGGCGGCTGACGCCTCAGGCGACCGGCACCGCGACGGCGTGCGCCTCGACCTCCGCGTGGGTCGGCAGGGGCGAGCCCGGCACGAAGGCCTCGAAGGCCGCCCAGAAATCCTGCCGGATCGCGTCGCGCTCGGTCAGGATCTCGTGCCGGGAATCCGGCAGGACCAGGATATGGCCGGCCTTCAGCCGGGCGGCGAAGCGCTCGGTCTCCGCCGTGCCGCAGACCGGGTCTGCGCCCGCCGCGACGATCAGGGTCGGCAGCCCGATCCGCGGCGCCGCCCGCGGGTCGCGCAGCCGCGCCATCGCGCGGAACGCCTCGGCGAGCCACGCGATCGTCGGGTCGCCGACCGCGCCGGCGCCGACCTGCCGCGCCGCCGCGGCGTTGCGGGCGTAGCGGACGGGATCGCGCGACAGGCGGTTGCCGGCGTACGGGTTGGTGGCGATCGAGACCGGCTTGCCGAACGGGATGTAGCGGCTCCCGAGGCCGAGCCGCTGCAGGCCCCGCGACAGGATCGCGGCGCCGGCCGGCCAGCGGACCATCCGGATCGACAGCATCGGCGCCAGGGTCACCAGCCGCCGGAACGGCAGCGCCCCGTCGAGGGCCGCGAGGAGGGCGACGCATCCGCCCATGGAATGCGCGAGGCCGACATGGGGCTCGGGCATCAGCGGCACCAGGATCGTCTCGGCCACCGCCCGCAGGTCGAGCCGGTAATCGTCGAACCGGGCGACGTGGCCCTTGTGGGGGTCGTCGACACGCCGGTCCGATTCGCCCTGGCCGCGCCAGTCGAACGCCACGACCGCGAAGCCCCGGGCGCGCAGCTCGTGGATCGTCTCGTAGTACTTCTCAATGAACTCGGCCCGGCCCTGGAGCAGGCAGACCGTGCCCCGGCAGGTGCGCGCCGTGGTCTGCCAGTAGGCCGCCCGCAGGGTGCAGTCGTCGCGCGTGCCGACGGCGATCAGCGTGCCGCCCGGCGGCACCGGGTTGTCGGGCGTGCTGCGCAGGGTCAGGAGCGGCGGCTCGCGCCCGGTGTCACCGTCGAAGCGTCTCACTGGCCTCACCTCAGCGCCTCCGCGCATCGTCCCGTGCACTGTCCGATGCACGGCCCGATGCACGCTCCGATGCACTCTGCGACCGTAGCGAAAAAATCTCGTTTCCGACCCTCGCCGGGGGTCTTGAAGCGCGATTTTCCCCCTCCGATATCTCGTCTGTGCCGGCCGTCAGGCGGCACGAGAGACGGGTCCGGCCCATCGGGCGGACCGGAATTGCATGTTGCTCAGACGAGGATATGTCATGCGTCAGTTTGATCTCGCTCCCCTGTACCGTTCCACCGTCGGCTTCGACCGCCTGTTCTCCGCCCTCGACCAGTTCGCGAGCGCCGAGGCGGCCCCGACCTACCCGCCCTACAACATCGAGCGGACCGGCGAGAACGCCTACCGCATCACCGTCGCGGTCGCAGGCTTCACCGAGTCCGACCTGTCGATCGAGGTGCGGGAGAACGCGCTCACGCTGAAGGGCGAGCGCAAGGCCGAGGGCAGGGCGGAGTTCCTGCACCAGGGCATCGCGGCCCGCGCCTTCGAGCGGCGGTTCCAGCTCGCCGACCATGTCCAGGTGACGGGTGCGGCGCTCGAGAACGGCCTCCTCCACATCGACCTCGTCCGCGAGGTTCCGGAGGCGAAGAAGCCCCGTCGCATCGAGATCGCCTCGGCGGCGCGCCCCAGCGCCCCGGTGATCGAGGGCGACGTCCGCAAGGACGCGGTCCAGCAGGCCGCCTGACCCCGCCCCGCGCGGGAACCGTCAGGTCCACATCGGGTACCGATCAGGTTCTTGGAGCGCCCCGGCCCCGGCCGGGGCGCTTTCTCGTGGCGGCTGTCATAATGGCGTGTGGCCGTCGTGCTCTCTGTCGGATTCGACGGTGCACGGACGCGCACCCGGAGTGAACCCGACGATGGTCGCCAATCTCGCCCGTGGAGCCTACAGCGCGCTCGGAGCCGGCTGGCACAGGGGCGTGCAGTGGGGCGTCGGCGCGCCGATCGCCAAGCTGCGCCGCCGGTCGGTCCCGCTGCCGGGCGTCGAGGGCGTGGGCGGAATCGACGACGTGCTCTCGGCCGAGCGGGCGATCCGCCTGCCCGAGCCGTTCGAGGGCCGCAGCCTCGGCCGCATCGGCAGCCTCGAGGTCCGGCTGGCGACGCGGAAATCGGAGATCCGGCGGGCCCAGCGGCTGCGCTACAAGGTCTTCTACGAGGAGATGTCGGCGGTGCCCTCCGGGCTCGCCGCCCTGTCCCGCCGCGATGTCGACGGCTACGACGCGGTCTGCGACCACCTCCTCGTCCTCGACCACGCGGCGCCGCGGCGGAAGAAGCCCTTCGTCGAGCCGCGCCCGAAGGTCGTCGGCACCTACCGGCTGCTGCGCGGCGAGGTGGCCGAGCGGCATACCGGCTTCTACTCGGAGAGCGAGTACGACCTCGCGCCGCTTCTCGCCGCGCAGGGGCACCGGCGGCTCCTGGAGCTCGGCCGCTCCTGCGTGCTCAAGCCCTACCGGAGCAAGCGGACCGTCGAGCTGCTGTGGCAGGGGATCTACGCCTACGTCCTGCACCACCGGATCGACGCGCTGATCGGCTGCGCGAGCCTGGAGGGCACCGATCCGGACCGGCTGGCCCTCCCGCTCGCCTTCCTGCACCACCACGCCCGCGCGCCGGAGGGCTGGCGGGCCCGGGCGCTGCCGGAGCGGGCGGTGGCGATGGACCGGATGCCGCGCGAGGCGGTGGACGCCAAGGCCGCCCTGCAGGCGCTGCCGCCCCTGATCAAGGGCTACCTGCGCCTCGGCGCCACCTTCGGCGACGGCGCGGTGATCGACCGCCAGTTCGGAACGACGGACGTGTTCGTCGCGCTGCCGGTCGAGGTGATCGGCGCGCGCTACCGGGGCCATTTCGCGCCGGCCGGGTGAGAGCACGGGCCATCGGAGTCGGGAGCCCGCACCGTCCTCGCGAGCGGAGCGAAGCGATCCAGCGCCACGCTTCGCAGGGTCGCGCTGCCCTGGGTTGCTTCGCTGCGCTCGCAAGGACGAGGGCGCTGCCGCCCCTCAGAGATCCCCCAGCGCCAGCTGACCCTGGTTGCGCGCCTTCGGCGGCGCGGCCTTGCGCTCCTTGGCCCGCGCGGAGGCGGGCCGGGCGGCGGCCGGCTTCCTGGGCTTCGGGTCGCCGCGCATCCGGGCCACCGCCTTGTCGCGGGCCACGGCCTCCGGGGCGTTCGGGTCGTCGCTCAGCCACTTGCCGCGCTTGATCACCTCGTTCACGCGGCCCTGGTTGACCCCGACCTTGAAGGCGATCTCCTGCTGGGTCATGCCGGTCGTGGCGTGCAGGTCCAGGATCGCCCGGGCGAGTTCCGGGGTCATCTTCTGTCCGGTCAGCCGCCGGGCGGGCTTCACCGTCCGGGTGGCGCGGTCGCGCTCGCGCAGGCGCTCCAGCAGCGCCAGCGCCATGTTCATGCCGTGCTCGCGCAGGGCCTCCTCGAATTCCTTCAGGGTCGCCATCGGCGCCATCCTCCGCCGGGCTCTCGGGCCGGGTGCTGGCCGGGGAACGTGCCGGGAACGAAGCGGTTGCGCAAGCCGATCCGGCGGGTGGCCTCCGCCGCGCCGGTGGATGACACCCGCCGTCCACCGGAAATGCGCGGCCCTGGCCTCCCCCCGGCGGCTCCGTTAAACGGGCCGATCTGCGCGGCGCGGCCGGCACGCCGGAGGAGCAGAAGTCCCTGCGCCGGCTGCTGATCCGCGTCCGCGCCTTCACCCGGGACCTTTTCGGACCTCGTGATGCACGGCGCCATGGGCGGCCGCTACATGCTGGAGCAGACCGCCTCCCTGCCGGTCGTCGCCCAGGCCGACCCGGCGCTGAGCCCGCAGCGCATCCTGGCGGCCAAGCTCGGCCGCGCCCTTCGCACCTGAGACAGGAACCGCACCGATGATCCTCGAAATCGCGCAGATCGAGATCAAGCCCGGCCTGGAGGCCGAGTTCGAGAAAGGCATCGCCGAGGCCTCGGCGATCTTCAAGCAGGCCAAGGGCTGCCGGCACTTCGAGGTCCGGCGCTCGATCGAGCACCCGCAGCGCTACCGCCTGCTGATCCACTGGGACACGCTAGAGGCCCACACCAAGGACTTCACCGGCTCGCAGCCCTGGCAGGATTACCGCGCCCTGGTCTCCCACTGCTTCGCCGGCCCGGTCGCCGTCGAGCACGCCGAGCAGGTGCTGAAGGCGTTCTGAGCCTCGGCGCGAGGCCGGGCAGGGACCCGGCGATCCGGAGCGTTGCGAGCCCGACCGCCGGTGCTAGGCTCCCGCGCGACGGGACCCGGGGCGAATCATCGGGATTGCGGGTGGGGAACAGGCTGATGGCGCGGCTCGGACGGCTCGCGGGTGCCCTGGCGCTCCTCGGAGGGATCGCCGGCAATCCGGCCCTCGCCCAGACCCCGCTCGCTCAGACCTCGCCAGCCCTGTCCCCACCTGCGGCCCGCACCGCGCCCCGCCCGGTGACGGCCGTCGCCGCGCCGTTCGCCAGGACCTTCGTCCGGGCCGACCTCTCCAGCGCGGCGGTCCGCCTGGAAACCGCGCTGAAGGCAGAAGCCGGGGGCCCGCTGCGGCCGGCCGGCCAGTCCCGCTCGGCCGGGCTGGCCCTGCTCGCCGCCGACAAGGCCGACGAGGCGCTAGCGCCTCTGACCGCCGCGGTTGCGGCCGATCCGTCCGACGCGCGCAACTGGCAGGCCTATGCCCGGGGGGCCGCGGCGGCCCTGGGTGCCCTCGAGGACAACGACTACCAGGGCCGGTCGCGCCTTCGCGGGCGGGTGACGGCCGCCGCCTACCGCGCCTACGAGCGCGCCGGCACGGCGGCCGACGCCGCGGCCGCGCTGGCGGCGCTCGGCACCGCCGAGGCCGAGCAGGAATCCTGGCGCCCGGCGCTCGACGCCTACGCGGCGAGCCTCGCCCTGGCCGAGACCGGTCCGGTCCGGGAGACTTACGAGACCGTGCGGGCGCAGCACGGCTTCCGGATCCTCGACTACAAGGTCGATTCCGACGCGGCCGCCCCCCGGGCCTGCTTCACCTTCTCGGAGGCGATCCGCCCCAAGACCGACTACGCGCCCTTCGTCGCCGTCTCGGGCAGCAGCGCGGCCGCCGTGACCGGGGAGGGCTCCCAGGTCTGCGTCGACGGGCTCAAGCACGGCGGCCGCTACGCCATCGTGGTCCGCCAGGGCCTGCCCTCGGCGGTGGGCGAGAGCCTGCTCAAGGCCGCCGATTACGAGATCTACGTCCGCGACCGCGCCCCGCAGGTGCGCTTCACCGGGCGCAACTACGTCCTGCCGCGGACGGGCCAAGCGGGGGTGCCCCTGGTCTCGGTGAACGCGCCGAAGCTCGACCTCGAGGTTCTGCGGATCGGCGACCGCGGCCTGCTGCCGACCCTGCGGTCGGAGGACTTCCTGGGCCAGCTCAGCGGCTCGACCGCCCGGACGATCGCGTCCGAGAAGGGCCAGCGCGTCTGGAAGGGCACCCTCGACACCGCCAAGGCCGAGCTGAACCAAGAGGCCGTCACCGCCTTCCCGGTCCTCCAGGCCGTGGGCAAGCTCGAGCCCGGCCTCTACGTGATGCTGGCCCGCCCCTCCGGCACGGCCGCCGCCGACGAGGAGTACGACACCCAGGCGACCCAGTGGTTCGTGGTCTCCGATCTGGGGCTCACCGCCACCAAGGGCCGGGACGGGGTCACCGTGGTCCTGCGCTCGCTCGCCTCCGCGCAGGTGATGCCGGGCGCCGAGATCCGGCTGATCGCCCGCAACAACGAGGTGCTGGGCACCCGGACCACCGACGCGCAGGGCCACGTCGCCTTCGATCCGGGGCTCGCCCGCGGGGAGGGCGGCCTCGCGCCGAGCCTCGTGGTCGCCCAGGCGGGCGGCGATTACGGCTTCCTCGACCTCAACCTCGGCGCCTTCGACCTCACCGACCGCGGCGTGAAGGGGCGGCCCGAGACCGGCGGCCTCGACGCCTACCTGTTCCCGGAGCGCGGGGTCTACCGCACCGGCGAGACCGTCCAGCTCACCGCCCTGCTGCGCGACCCCCGCGGCGCCGCCGTGCCGGACCTGCCGCTGACCCTGGTGGTCAAGCGGCCAGACGGCGTCGAGTACCGGCGCGTCTCGGTGCCCGACCAGGGGCTCGGCGGCCGGGCCCTGCCGCTGCCGCTCCTGTCGGGGGCGATGCACGGCACGTGGCGGGTCTCCGCCTACACGGACCCGAAGGCGCCCGCGATCGGCGAGACCAGCTTCCTCGTGGAGGATTACGTCCCGGAGCGGCTGGAGGTGACCCTCAAGGCCCGGCAGGCGGCCCTGAACCGGGGCGAGGCCGCGCAGGTCGACGTCGCCGCCCGCTACCTCTACGGCGCCCCGGGCTCCGATCTCGACGTGTCGGGCAGCGTGACCGTGCAGGCGGCGGCCACCAGCGGCATCAAGGGGCTGGAGAATTACGCCATCGGTCTCGACGACGAGGCCGTGGAGCCGACGACCCAGGAGTTGCAGGACCACGCCACCACGAACGCGCAGGGCGCCGCCACCGTCACGGTGCCGGTGCCCCAGGTCGCGGCACCGCGGGCGCTGGAGGCGAAGATCACGCTGGCGGTCGGCGAGCCCGGCGGCCGCGCGCTGTCGCGCAGCCTGACGCTGCCGATCCTCCCGGCGAGCCCGGTCCTTGCCCTGCGCAAGGGCTTCACCGACCTCAAGGAGGGCGGGATCGCGGGCTTCGACGCGGTGTTCGCGCGCCCCGACGGGGCGCTCCTCGCCCGGCCGGGCGTGAGCTGGACCCTGTCGCGGATCGACCAGTCGTACCAGTGGTACCGGGCGGACGGGCGCTGGTCGTTCGAGTCGGTGAAGTCCGCCCGGCGCGTCGCCAGCGGCACCGTCGACCTCACGGCGGCCGGCCCGAGCCGGATCGAGGCGCCGGTCGGCCTCGGCCGCTACCGGCTCGAGGTCTCGGCCGCGGGCGCACCGGAGGCGACCGCGAGCCTCGGCTTCGAGGTGGGCTGGGGCGGCTCCGAGACCGCGGAGGCGCCCGACCTGCTCGACCTGACCCTCGACAAGGCCGCCTACGCGGCCGGCGACACGCTGCGGGCCAAGCTCAGCCCGAAGTTCAAGGGTCAGGCCAGCCTGATGGTCGTCAGCGACCGCGTGCACCAGACCCTGGAGGTCAGCGTGCCGGAGGGCGGCACCACGGTCAGCATCCCGGTGAAGGCCGAGTGGGGCGCCGGCGCCTACCTGGTGGCCACCGCCTACCGGCCCCTCGACCAGGCGGCCAAGCGTCTGCCCGGCCGGGCGCTAGGTCTGGCGTGGTTTTCGGTGGACCGGGAGCGGCGCAGCCTCGGGGTTTCCCTGAAGGCGCCGGAGCGGGCGCGCCCGCGCCAGGACCTGACCCTGCCGGTCCAGATCACCGGACTGAAGGCCGGCGAGCCGGCGCGGATCACCGTGGCCCTCGTCGATGTCGGCATCCTCAACCTGACCCGCTACGCGGCGCCGGACCCGACCCAGTACTTCCTCGGCCAGCGGGCGCTCGGGCCGGAGGTCCGCGACCTCTACGGCTACCTGATCGACGGCATGCAGGGCTCGGCCGGGGCGATCCGCTCCGGCGGCGACGCGGGCGGCGGCGAGCTCGCCGATTCCCCGCCGACCCAGGCCCCGCTGGCGCTCTATTCCGGCGTCGTGACCGTGGGGACGGACGGCGCGGCCAGCGTCACCTTCCCGATCCCGGCCTTCAACGGCACCGGCCGCGTCATGGTCACCGCCTGGAGCGGCGACCGGGTCGGGCAGGCCCAGGCCGACGTGATCATCCGCGACCCGGTCGTGCTCAGCGCCACGCTGCCGCGCTTCCTCGACACCGGCGACCGCTCGCGCCTGTTCGTGGCCCTCGACAACGTCGAGGGGCAGGCGGGCGAGTACACGATCGACCTGAGCCCGACCGGCCCGGTCGTGGTCGGCGCCAGCGCGCTGCGCCAGACGCTGCGGCTGGAGGCCGGCGCCAAGGGACAGTTCGCGATTCCCCTCACCGCCGCCGGACCCGGCACGGCCCGCCTCGACCTCGCCCTGTCGGGGCCGGGCCTGCCGGCCGCCCTGAACCAGAGCTTCGCCCTCGGGATCTCGCCGGGGACCGGCGCCCTGCTGCGCCGCTCGGTACGCAGCCTCGCCCCCGGGGCGAACCTGACGCTGACCGCGGACCTCCTCGCCGACCTGCAGCCGGGCACCGGCAGCGTCTCGCTCTCGGCCACGGCCCTGCCGGGGGTCGACGTGGCGGCCCTGCTCCGGGCGCTCGACCGCTACCCCTACGGCTGCTCCGAGCAGGTGGTGAGCCGGGCGATGCCGCTGCTCTACGTCAACAAGCTCGCGGCCCTGGAGAAGCTCGCCCTCGACAACGGCGCCGACGAAAGGGTGCGCGAATCGATCGAGCGCCTGCTCGCCCGCCAGGATTCGAGCGGCGATTTCGGCCTGTGGTCCGCGCAGGGATCGAGCGACCTCTGGCTCGACGCCTACGTGACCGACTTCCTGACCCGCGCCCGCGAGCGCGGCTTCGCGGTGCCGCAGAAGGCCTTCGCCCAGGCCCTCGACTACCTGCGCAACGCGGTGGCCAACGCCACCGAGGTGCGCAATGGCGGCGCCGACCTCGCCTACGCCGCCTACGTGCTCGCCCGGAACGGCCGGCCGGTGATGGGCGACCTGCGCTACCTCGCCGACACCAAGATCGGCGACTTCTCCTCCGCCCTCGGGCGCGCGCAGCTCGCCGCCGCCCTGGCGCTGCTCGGCGACCGCGGCCGGGCCGCCAAGACCATGGAATCGGCGCTCACGGTCCTGCGCGCCGAGCGCGACAAGGGTGTCTACCGCGCCGATTACGGCTCCCGGCTGCGCGACGGGGCCGGGCTGATCACGCTCGCCGCCGAGAGCGGGCTGGCGCAGGGGGCGCTGGGCCCCGCGGCTTCCGTGCTCGGCGAGGAGCAGCAATCCGAGCGCTCGACGAGTACGCAGGAGAATGCCTGGCTGGTGCTCGCCGCCGAGAGCCTGTCGAACGAGGCGGGCGCCCTGTCGTTCACCCTGGACGGCACGCCGCAGACCGGCCTGCTGGCCCGGGTCTACCGCGAGGCGGCCCTGGCCGACCGGGGCGTGCAGCTTACCAATACCGGCCGCGCGCCTGTGCAGGTGGCCGTGACCGTCAACGGCAGCCCCCTGGTGCCGGAGCCGGCGGCGCAGCAGGGCTACACGATCGAGCGCAGCTTCCGCCGCCTCGACGGCAGCGTCGTCGACCCGGCGAGCGGCCTGCGCCAGAACGACAGGTTGGTGGTGGTTCTCAAGGTCACCGAGGCCAAAGCGGAGGCGGCGCGGCTCCTGTTGGTCGACCCGCTGCCGGCGGGGCTGGAGATCGACAATCCGAAGCTCCTCGACGCCGACGCGCTCCAGGGGCTCGCCTTCGCCAAGTCCGACGTGCAGCCGGTCCACACCGAGTTCCGGGACGACCGGTTCGTGGCGGCCTACGACCGCGACCCGAGCCAGTCGGCCTTCTTCACGGTGGCCTACACGGTGCGGGCGGTCTCGCCCGGGACCTACGTCCATCCGGGCGCCACCGTGGAGGACATGTACCGGCCGGCGCGGTTCGGCCGAACTGCCTCGGGCAGCGTGACGGTCGGGGCCGCGAAGTAGGGCGGGCGTTCGGACGTTTTGATCGGTGCTCCCGCCCGTCATCGCGAGCGCAGCGAAGTGACCCAGGTCAGCGCGACACCCGTGAACGTGGCGCGGCCCTGGATTGCTTCGCTGCGCTCGCAAGGACGGTGGTGCTGAAGTAATCGTCCGGACCCGCCTGGAACGCGGCGGAGCAACCCGCCGGGCCGGATCGCTGCGTTGCGGCGAGCACATGGTGCGCCGCGGAACCCCCGCCAGCGCCCACCCATTGCCACAGGTCCTGTTCGGAACCCGTGGAGCGATGCCCGATGCCGGACCTCGACGCGCTCGCCGGCTCCGCAGCCCGCGCGCTGGCCTACCTGCCGTGGTGGGCCGAGAGCCTGATCCTCATCGTCGCCTGCTGCGCCGTGGTGATGCCCCTGCACGGGGTGGTCTACCGGGCAATGAAGCGGGCGGTCGCGGGCAAGAGCCTGTTCTGGCGCTCGCTGGTGTCGCGCACCCGCGGGCCGAGCCGCCTCGGTCTGATCGTGGTGGCGATCAGCCTCGCCTCGACCACCGTGCACCTGTCCTGGGAGGTGCGGATCGCCCTCAACCAGATCCTGCTGGTGGCCTTCGTGACGCTGACCGGCTGGTGCTGCGCCACCGCGCTCCACATCGCCACGGTGATCTACCTGCGCCGGTTCAAGCTCGACGCCGAGGACAACCTCCTGGCGCGCAAGCACTTCACGCAGATGCGCATCCTGGAGCGGGCCGGCGTGACGCTGGTGGCGCTCGTCACCCTGTCGGTGGCGCTGATGACCTTCGAGCCGGTGCGCCAGTACGGAGTCAGCCTGCTCGCCTCGGCGGGCGCGGCGGGCCTCGTCCTCGGGCTGGCCATGCAGCCGGTCCTGTCGAACCTCGTGGCCGGCATCCAGATCGCCATCACGCAGCCGATCCGGATCGAGGACGCGATCATCGTCGAGAACGAGTGGGGCTGGGTCGAGGAGATCACCGCGACCTACGTGGTGGTCCGCCTCTGGGACTGGCGCCGGCTGGTCCTGCCGCTGACCTTTTTCATCCAGAAGCCGTTCCAGAACTGGACCCGCGACGGCGCCTCGCTGATCGGCAGCGTGTTCGTCTACGTCGACCACCGGGCGCCGGTCGCGGCGATGCGCGAGAAGCTCGCCGAGATCGCCAGGGCCACGCCCCTGTGGGACGGCAAGGTGGTCAACCTTCAGGTCTCGGATGCGAAGGAAGCGACGATCGAGATCCGGATGCTGGTGAGCGCCCGCAACGCGCCCCAGGCCTGGGACCTGCGCTGCGTCGTCCGCGAGGCGATGATCACGTGGCTCCAGGCCGAGCACCCGGAGGCCCTGCCGCGGCACCGGACGGAGTGGGTCGGCGCCGAGGAGCCGGCCCTGCGCCGGGCGGAGGCGCGGCGGTTCGCGGCGTGAACCGCGCCGTCATCGCGAGCGCAGCGAAGCGACCCAGGGCTGCGCGCCATCGGTGAGCGTGGCGCTACTCTGGATTGCTTCGCTGCGCTCGCAAAGACGGGGGTCAGTCGTCGGCGCCCGCGTAGAAGCTCTCCACGCCGATGCCCTCCTCCTGCATCAGCCGGGCGCGGGCGCGCAGCTTCTCGGTCTCGCTCTTGAGCTGGCCGCAGGCAGCCAGGATGTCCCGGCCCCGGGGCGTGCGCACCGGCGAGGCGTAGCCGGCGTTGAACACGATCTCGGAGAAGCGCTCGATCCGGTCCCAGTCCGAGCATTCGTAGCGGCTGCCCGGCCAGGGGTTGAACGGGATCAGGTTGATCTTGGCCGGGATGCCCTTGAGCAGGCGGACCAGCTCGCGCGCGTCCGCGTCCGAATCGTTGACGTCCTTCAGCATCACGTACTCGAAGGTGATCCGGCGGGCGTTGCTCAGACCCGGATAGGCCCGGCAGGCCGCGAGCAGCTCGGCGATTGGGTATTTCCGGTTGAGCGGCACCAGCTCGTTGCGCAGGTCGTCGCGCACGGCGTGGAGCGAGATCGCCAGCATGGCGTTGGCCTGCTCGCCGAGCCGCGGGATCTGCGGCACGACCCCCGAGGTCGAGACAGTGATCCGGCGGCGGGACAGCCCGAGGCCCTCCTGGTCCGACATCACCCCGACCGCGTCGACCACGGCGTCGAGGTTGTAGAGGGGCTCGCCCATGCCCATGAACACGATGTTGGTCACGAGCCGGCCGACCTCGCCGGAGCCGCCGGCGTCGCGGCTCGGCATCTGGCCGGGCCAGTCGCCGAGCTCGTCCCGAGCGGTGACGAGCTGCTGCACGATCTCGGCCGCCGACAGGTTGCGCACGAGGCGCTGCGTGCCGGTGTGGCAGAACGAGCAGGTCAGCGTGCAGCCGACCTGGGAGGACACGCAGAGCGTGCCCCGGTCCGGGCCGGGAATGTAGACGCACTCGATCTCGGCGCCGCGATTGTGCTCCTGCCGGTTGGTCGGCGCCATGCGCAGCAGCCACTTGCGGGTGCCGTCGCGCGAGACCTGCCGGCTCGCCACCTCCGGCCGCTCCAGCGTGAAGTGCTCGGCGAGCTGCGCCTTCAGCGCCTTGCCGACATTGGTCATCTCGGCGAAGTCGGACGCCCCGCGGAAATTGACCCAGTGCCAGACCTGGCCGGCGCGCATCCGGCTCTCGCGCTCGGGCACGCCCATGCCGATGAGCTGCGCCTTGAGGGCGTCGCGGGTCAGGCCGACCAGCGAGGGGCGGCGGCCGGGCAGCGCCTCGGGGAGGAGATCCGGCGCCTTCTCGATCGCGGCATCGGCCGCGCGGGCGCTGTCGAGCGACGGCGTCGCCATGGCGTTCAAACGATCCATACGTTGGAAAGGGTCTGATATAGGCGATCGCGGCGGCGAAGGCGAATGCGCGCTGCCCACAGGGGGCCTGACGGAGAGCCATGGCGACCGACACCCGAGCCGGGCAGGCGATCTACAATCCGCGGACGCTGCGGATCTACGACCTCGTCGTGCTGCGCCTGTCGAACCCGCTGATCTGGCGCTGTCCCACAGCGCGGATCCTCGATCTCTACGACCGGCACGCGGGCCTCGCACATCTCGACGTCGGGGTCGGGACCGGCTGGTACCTCGACCGATGCCGGTTCCCGGCGCCCGCGCCGCGGGTCGGACTGATGGACCTCAACGCCGACAGCCTCACCTTCGCGGCCGACCGGATCGCGCGCTACCGGCCCGAGACCTACCGGATCGACGTGCTCGGCGCGCCGGCCAGCGGCATCGCGCCGTTCGACTCGATCGGGATGACCTACCTGCTGCACTGCCTGCCGGGCGACATCGCCGCGAAGGCGAGGGCCTTCGACACGGTGCGACCGTGCCTGGCCGATGACGGCGTGGTGTTCGGCGCCACGATCCTCGCGGGCGGCGTCCCGACCACGGGGGCGGCGCGGGCGCTGATGCGGGTCTACAACCGCGAGGGGGTGTTCTCGAACGCCGGCGACACCCTGCCGGAGCTGCGCGCGGCGCTGGACCGGCGGTTCCGGTCGGTCGAGATCACGGTCGTCGGCTGCGTGGCGCTGTTCGTCGCGCGGGAGCCGCGCTGATCTATTCGCCGTCTTTGCGAGCGGAGCGAAGCAATCCAGCGGCGCCACGCCCGCCGAGCTCGCGCTGCCCTGGGTTGCTTCGCTGCGCTCGCAAAGACGGGCACGAAAAAGGGCGCCCGCGGGCGCCCTCATCCAATGTGCCGAGTCTCGAAAGAGTCAGGCGGCGGCGGTCTTCACCGGCACGCCCTTCTCGGACAGGAAGGTCTGCAGCTCGCCCGACTGGAACATCTCGCGGGTGATGTCGCAGCCGCCGACGAACTCGCCCTTCACGTAGATCTGCGGGATGGTCGGCCAGTTCGAGAAGGCCTTGATGCCCTCGCGGATCTCCTGGTCGGCCAGGACGTTCACGCCCTTGAACGGCACGCCGAGGTAGTTGAGGATCTGCACCACCTGCCCCGAGAAGCCGCATTGCGGCATCTGCGGCGTGCCCTTCATGAACACCACCACGTCCTGGGAGGCGATCTCGTTCTGGATGGTCGTGTTGACGTCGGTCATCGCTCTGTCCTTGTTCGTCGGTCGTATGTGAGGTCTGCGTCAGCGGCGCGCAACCGATGTAGCGATCGTACGAAGTGCGCGCTCTATGTCGAAAGTCTCGGTCAGCATATCCTCAGGACGGATCGGGCAGGCCTCCGGCAGCCCCGGGAGCAGCGCGTTCCCATAGGCGCCGAGACCAGCCTCGGCCGCCGTGACGGCAGATTTCCAGATCCTGTTCCAGTTCAGCCTTTGCCGCATCGACGCTTCGTAGGTGTTCCGGGCGGTGATCTGGAAGGTCGCGATCTCCTCCCGCCAGTGCAGGCTGGCCGGTGCGAGCGGGGCGGATGCGCGCTTGAGGAGGTGGGCGAGCGTCTGGATCAGCAGACCTTCGACTGCCCGCAGATGCGAACGCCCAACGCTCTCGATCTCCTCGGCAACGTTCTCCCAATCGACAGCGTTCGACAGCTCAGGTCGTTCGGCCAGCGCGCGCAGGGCCGCCGCCTGCTCCTCGGCCCAGGTCACGATGTCGTCGTCGTAGAGACTCGGTCGATCCATCGGGAGCGCTCCCGCGAGAAGGCTCAATCCTGCGGGACGCCCGTGGTCAGCGCAAGGGCGTGGAGCACGCCGCCCATCCGGCCCTGGAGGGCGCCGTAGACCATCTGGTGCTGCGCCACGCGGGTCTTACCCTTGAAGGCCGCCGACAGGACGGTGGCGGCGTAGTGGTCGCCGTCGCCCGCGAGGTCGCGGATCTCAACCTGCGCGTCCGGCAGGGCCTCGCGGATCATGCGCTCGATCTCGCCCGCATCCATCGGCATCGGGAAACTCCTCGTCAGAACGGGGCTCAAGCGGCCGGCGCCGCCGGCTGGCTCGCCATGTAGTCGGGCAGCCAGCCCTCGTGCGCCGCGGACAGGTCGGCGAGCGATATGGTCTCGCCGCCCGGCAGGGTCAAACGGTCGGAGCCCGCGACGCCGACCGAGGCCGCGGCCACGCCCTGGGCCGCGGCGGCCGCGAGGAGGTCGGTCGCCGCCTCCGGCCGCACCGCCAGCAGGTAGCGGCCCTGGTCCTCGCCGAACAGGTAGGCGTGGGGCGGCAGATCCACCGGCACGTCGGAGAGCGCCGCGCCGATCCGGCCCGCCATCGCCATCTCGGCGAGCGCGACGGCGAGGCCGCCATCCGCGAGGTCATGGACCGTGTCGACGGTGCCGGCCTGGATCAGGGCGCGGACAAAGTCGCCGTTGCGGCGCTCCAGCGCGAGGTCGACGGGCGGCGGCGCGCCCTCCTCGCGGCCCTCGATCACCGACAGGTAGGCCGACTGGCCGAGCCAGCCCTCGCTCGCCCCGATGAGCACCAGCACGTCGCCCTCGCGCTTGAGGGCGATCGTCGCGTGGCGCGCCACGTCGTCGAGCACGCCGACGCCGCCGATGGTCGGGGTCGGCAGGATGCCGACGCCGTTGGTCTCGTTGTAGAGCGAGACGTTGCCCGACACGACCGGGAAGTCGAGCGCCCGGCAGGCCTCGCCGATGCCCTGGAGGCAGCCGACGAGCTGGCCCATCACCTCAGGCTTCTCTGGGTTGCCGAAGTTCAGGTTGTCGGTGATGGCGAGCGGCTTGGCGCCGACCGCCGTGATGTTGCGCCACGCCTCGGCCACGGCCTGCCGGCCGCCCTCGACCGGGTCGGCCTCGCAGTAGCGCGGGGTCACGTCGCAGGTGAGCGCCAGCCCCTTCGGCCCGTCCTCGACCCGCACGATCGCGGCGTCGCCGCCGGGCTTCTGGACGGTGTTCCCTAAGATGAAGTGGTCGTACTGCTCGAACACCCAGCGCTTGGACGACAGGTCGGGGGAGCCGACGAGGCGCTTCAGCGCGTCGGTGAGCGAGGCCGGCGCCGGGACCTCGGCGGCCGCGATCACCGGCTGGTGGGTGTTGGTGAGGTGCGGCCGGTCGTAGAGCGGGGCCTCGTCGCCCAGTTCCTTGATCGGCAGGTCGGCCACGGTCTCGCCGTGCCACTTGATGACGAAGCGCAGGGTGTCGGTGGTCCGGCCGATCACCGCGAAGTCGAGGCCCCACTTCACGAAGATGGCTTCGGCCTCGGCCTCCATGCCGGGCTTGAGCACCATGAGCATGCGCTCCTGGCTCTCCGAGAGCATCATCTCGTAGGGCGTCATGCCCTCCTCGCGGGCCGGCACCTTGTCGATGTCGAGCTCGACGCCGAGGTCGCCCTTGGCGCCCATCTCCACCGCCGAGCAGGTGAGGCCGGCCGCGCCCATGTCCTGGATGGCGATGACCGCGCCGGAGGCCATCAGCTCCAGGCAGGCCTCCAGCAGCAGCTTCTCGGCGAAGGGGTCGCCGACCTGCACGGTCGGGCGCTTCGACTCGGATTCCTCGTCGAACTCGGCCGACGCCATGGTGGCGCCGTGGATGCCGTCGCGGCCGGTCTTGGAGCCGAGATAGACGATCGGGTTCCCGACGCCGGCGGCGGCCGCGTAGAAGATGCCGTCGGTGCGGGCGAGGCCCACCGCCATGGCGTTGACCAGGATGTTGCCGTCGTAGCGCTTGTGGAAGCCGGTCAGGCCGCCGACCGTCGGCACGCCGAAGGAGTTGCCGTAGCCGCCGACGCCCGCGACCACGCCCGAGACGAGGCTGCGGGTGCGCGGGTGGTCGGGGGAGCCGAAGCGCAGGGCGTTGAGCGCCGCGATCGGCCGCGCGCCCATGGTGAAGACGTCGCGCAGGATGCCGCCGACCCCGGTCGCCGCGCCCTGGTAGGGCTCGATGTAGCTCGGGTGGTTGTGGCTCTCCATCTTGAAGACGCAGGCGTGGCCGTCGCCGATGTCGATGACGCCCGCGTTCTCGCCCGGCCCCTGGATCACCCACGGCGCCGAGGTCGGCAGCCCGCGCAGGTGCTTGCGGGAGGACTTGTAGGAACAGTGCTCGTTCCACATCGCCGAGACGATGCCGAGCTCGGTCAGCGTCGGGTCGCGCCCGATCAGGCCGCGGAAGCGCTCGTACTCGTCCGGCGTCAGGCCGTGCTGGGCCACGAGCTCGGGGGTGATCGGAACGTCGTTGCGGAACATGGGCGGTCTCGACGAGGGCGGTCCGGGAGCCCCGGCAGGGCCCTCGACCCGATGCGCGACCCGAACCGGGCCGCGCGCGGCGACGGTGACGGATTAGTGCGTTCCGCCACCGCGTTGCAATACGCCGGCCCTGCTGGCCGTGTATGGGTGCCGGTCACGCCGCGGGCGGATGGGCCAGAAAATCGGCGATCGCGGCCACGAACCTGTCGCCGTAGGCCTCGCGCTTGCGCTCGCCGACGCCGTGCACGGTGCGCAGCGCCCAGAGATCGACGGGTTTCTGGCGGGCCATCTCGATCAGGGTCCGGTCCGGGAAGACCATGAAGGCCGCGATGCCCTCGGCCCGGGCCAGCGTGGCGCGCAGGCCGCGCAGGTGCTGGAACAGCGCCTCGTCGGCCTCCGAGAGGGCGATCTCGCCGTCCTCGCGGGCGGCGGCCCGGCGGCGCTCGCGGGATTCGGCCTTCGGCTCAGGATCCGGGCGGAGCTGGACCGGCTCCCGGCCGAACAGGATCGCCTCGCCCTTCTCGGTCATGGACAAGCCGCCGTAGCCGTCGGCGTTCTCAGCGATCGCCCCGGCGGCGAAGAGCTGGCGCAGGATCGCCCGCCACGCCGCCACCGGCTTGTCGGCCCCGACCCCGAAGGTCTTGAGGCTCGCGTGGCCGTTGCGGCGGATCTGGTCGCTCTCCTTCCCGTGGACCACGTCGCAGATATAGGCCGCGCCGAAGCGCTGGCCCGTGCGCACGATCGCCGACAGGATCTTCTGGGCCGGGACGGTCCCGTCCACGAGGGTGACGCCGCCGCGGCACAGGTCGCAGCGGCCGCAAGCGCCGCTCGACTCGCCGAAATAGGCGAGCAGCGACTGGCGGCGGCAGGTCGCGCCCTCGCACAGGGTGATCATCGCCTCGAGCTTGCGCCGCTCGACCCGGCGGCGGTCGTCCGAGATCTCCTTCTCGTCGATCTGGCGGCGGCGGAGCGCCATGTCGTCGAGGCCGTACAGGGTCAGCGTGTCGGCGGGCAGCCCGTCGCGGCCGGCGCGGCCGATCTCCTGGTAGTAGCCCTCGACGTTGTTGGGCATGTCGGCGTGGCAGACGAAGCGCACGTCCGGCTTGTTGATGCCCATGCCGAAGGCGACGGTGGCGGTCATCACCACCCCGTCCTCCTGCAGGAACCGGTCTTGGTTCGCCATCCGCGTCGCTTGGTCGAGGCCGGCATGGTAGGGCAGGGCGTCGAACCCGTCCTTCCGGAGAGTCTCGGCCAGCTGCTCGGTGCGCTTGCGCGACGAGCAGTAGATGATCCCGCTCTCCGATCGCCGGTGCTTCAGGAACCGCTCGATCTGCCGGGCCGGGTTGTCCTTCGGCTGGAAGGTCAGCCGGATGTTCGGCCGGTCGAAGGAATGGACGAAGATCCTCGGCGGCCGGTCCTGCGGGAACAGCCGCTCGGCGATCTCGGCGCGGGTCGCGGCGTCGGCGGTGGCGGTGAGCGCCAGGGTCTGGACGTTGCCCAGCGCCGTCCGGGCGCGGGCGATCTCCCGGTACTCGGGCCGGAAATCGTGCCCCCACTGCGAGACGCAATGGGCCTCGTCGACGGCGAGCCGCCGGACGCCGGCGCCGCGCAGGGCGTCCATGCAGCCGTCCATCAGGAGGCGCTCGGGGGAGACGAACAGCAGCCGCAGGTCACCGGAGCGCAGGCTGCGCCAAGTCTCGCGGGATTCGGATTCCGTGACCGTCGAGTTCAGGGTCGCTGCGCGGATGCCGACGCTGCGCATCTGCTGGACCTGATCGTGCATCAGCGCGATCAGCGGCGAGACCACCACGGTGAGCCCCGGATCGACCAGCGCCGGGAGCTGGTAGGTCATCGACTTGCCCGAGCCCGTGGGCATCACGGCGAACACGTCGGTCCCGTCGAGCACCGCGCTGATCACCTCGTCCTGGCCGGGGCGGAAATCCTCGTAGCCGAACGTCTTCTTCAGCGCGGCGCGGGCCTCGTCGAGGCGGGTCATCGGGATCCTTGGTCGGGGTCTGGCCGCCCTTGCGGCAGGGGTGTGTAGACACTAGCCTCCCCGTGTCTACACGGGGGCCGCCATGCCGCTCAACATCCGCAGCGAAGAGGTGAATCGGCTCGCCGAGAAGCTGGCATCGCGGGCCGGCGTGAGCAAGACCGAGGCGGTGCGACTCGCGCTCGCGAACGAGCTGGCGCGCCGGGAGTCGTGCCTGCCCCTTGCAGAACGGCTGAAGCCCCTCCTCGACAGGATGGATGCCGTGCCGCGCACGGGCCTTGAGGCCGACAAGACATTCTACGACAGCCTGAACGACGAGTGATGTTCGTCGACGCCTCGGCTCTCGTAGCGATCCTGACCGCGGAGCCGGAGCGCCCCGTTCTGCTGGACTGCCTCGACGGCGCGGTGACACCCCTCACCTCGGGCCTCGCCATCTTCGAGGCGGCGATCGCGGTGGCTCGCAAGAAGGCGATGTCCGTCGCGGATGCCGAAGCGGAAGTCGCGGAGCTCATCCGCGTCGCCGGTCTGCGCATCGTTCCCATCGCCGAGGCCGTGAGCGCCCAGGCCGTCACGGCCCACGCCCGCTACGGCAAGGGCCGCCACCCGGCGCGCCTGAACCTCGGCGACTGCTTCGCCTATGCCTGCGCGCGGGTGCACGGCGTGCCGCTGCTC
The DNA here is from genome assembly GCF_053346095.1 of Methylobacterium sp. A52T. Classification (NCBI taxonomy): domain Bacteria; kingdom Pseudomonadati; phylum Pseudomonadota; class Alphaproteobacteria; order Hyphomicrobiales; family Methylobacteriaceae; genus Methylobacterium; species Methylobacterium sp. A52T. The sequence continues at coordinate 30,734 of NZ_JBKFBI010000005.1, forward strand.
TACGTCGGCGACGATTTCTCGCAGACCGACATCCGCTCGGCCCTCGGCTGACCGCCCCGTCCGCATCAGATGTCGGCACCCTCGTCTTTGCGAGCGAAGCGAAGCAATCCAGTGGCGCCCGGTCCACAACGGTCGCGCCGCCCGGGGTCACGTCGCTGCGCTCGCGACGACGGCGAACGGGGCCTCAGCCGCCGTGGAACTCGGCCACGTGCTGGGCGACGATCGCGTCGAAGGACGCGTCCGCCCGGAAGCCCAGGGCCAGAGCGGCCTCCGGCTCGAACGCCTCCGGCCAGCTGCCGACGATCCGCGCGATGGTGGCGTCGGGTTCGCGCCGGATCAGCGCCACGGCCTTGTCGCCCGCCGCGCGCCGCAGGGCCTCGATCTCCTCCGCCACCGTCGCCGAGACGCCCGGCATGGTCAGGCTGATCCGCGGGCCGATCGCCGCGAGGTCGAGCCCGGCCGCGTGGGTGAGGAAGCCCACCGCCGCCGCCGGGCTGGCGAACCAGTGCCGGACCGTGTCGGGCACCGGCAGGATCGCCTCCTGGCCGGCCAGCGGCTCACGGATGATCCCCGAGAAGAAGCCCGAGGCCGCCTTGTTGGGCTTGCCCGGCCGCACGCAGATCGTCGGCAACCGCAGGCCGATCCCGTCGAGGAAGCCGCGGCGCGCGTAGTCGGCGAGCATCAGCTCGCCCATGGCCTTCTGGACCCCGTACGACGATGCCGGGCGCAGGATGTGGTCGTCCGGGATGACCTTGGGGAAGGGCGGTCCGAACACCGCGAGCGAGGAGGTGAAGACCAGCTTCGGCCGGTAGCCGTCCGCCGCGCTGGCCGCCCGGATCGCGTCGAGGAGCAGGCGCGTGCCGTCGAGGTTGACCCGGTAGCCCAGCTCGAGATTGGCCTCGGCCTCGCCGGAGACCACGGCGGCGAGGTGGAAGATCACCCCCGGCCGCTCGGCGATGGCAGCCTCGGCGGCGCCCGGCGCCGTGAGGTCGGCGGCCTCGGCCCGCACCGGGCCGGAGAAGCCCTCGGGCGCCGCGGGCGGCACTACGTCGAGGAGCGTGAGGGCGGTGAGCGGCTGCCCACCGACCCGGCCATCCCTCACCAGAGCGTCCACGAGGCGGCGGCCGATCATGCCGGCGGCGCCGAGAATCAGGGCGTGCATGGAAAACCTCCCGTCGGGTTGTGGCGTCAGGCCATCATGTCGAGGGCGCGGCCGAAGAAGTCGGCGCCGCCGAAATTGCCGGATTTGAGGGCGAGCAGCATCGGCTCGGGCCGGCCCGCCGTGCGCAGCACCGGCACGCCCGCCGCGATCTCCGGCCCGAGCAGGAAGGCGGTCAGCCCCAGCCGGTCGACCACCGCGCCGGAGGTCTCGCCGCCGGCGACCACGAGCCGGCGCACCCCGCGGGCGACGAGGCCCTCGGCGATCGCAGCCAGCGCCGCCTCGATGGCGTGGCCGGCCGCGTCGACTCCGTGGGCGGCCTGGAGCGCGCGCACCGCCTCGGGCGGGGCCGAGGTGGCGATCAGCACCGGGCCGGAGGCCAGGCGCTCCTCCGCGAAGGCCAGGGCCTCGGCGACCACGTCATCGCCCGCGAGCAGCCGCGCCGGGTCGAGGCGCAGCACCGGCATGATCGCCTCCGCGGCGGCGACCTGCTGGAGGGTCGCCTGCGAGCAGCTGCCGGCGAGGCAGGCCGAGGCGCCGCCCACCGGCTCGCCCACGGCCGCGCCGGCGGCGTCCTTGGTTCCCCGCCCGTCGGCCGCGAGCGCCCGGGCGAGGCCGAGGCCGAGGCCGGACGCACCCACCGAGAACTTGCGGCCGACGATCGCCCGGCCGAGCACTTCGAGGTCGCTGTCGAAGATCGCGTCCGCGATGGCGGCGCCCTTGCCCTCCTGCGCGAGGGCGTCGAGGCGGGCGGCCACGGCCTCCGCGCCCTTCGCCACCGTGGCGGTGTCGATCAGGCCGACGGGACTGCCGCTCTGGCGCCCGAGCACGCGCACGAGGTTGGCGTCGCGCATCGGGTTCAGCGGGTGGTCCTTGAGCGGGCTCTCGTTCAGCGGCACCGAGCCGACGAACAGGTTGCCCTGGTAGACGCTCCGCCCGGTCTCGGGGAAGGCCGGGGTGACGAGGGCGACGGTCTCGCCGGCCTCGGCCCGCAGGGCGTCCATGACCGGGCCGATATTGCCCGCATCGGTGGAGTCGAAGGTCGAGCAGACCTTGAACATCACGTGGGCCGCGCCCCGGGCCCGCAACCAGGCCTCCGCCTCGCGGGAGCGCGCCACGGCCTGGTCGGCGGGAATCGAGCGGCTCTTGAGGGCCACTACCACCGCGTCGGCCTCCGGCAGCGACCGGCCGTCCTCAGGCACGCCGATGGTCTGGATCGTGCGCAGGCCCGCCTTGGTCAGCGTGTTGGCGAGGTCCGAGGCGCCCGTGTAGTCGTCGGCGACGCATCCCAGCGCGAGTCTCATCGGGCGCTCTCCTTGTAGGCGGCGAGCCAGCCGAGGCCCGCGACGGTGTCGGCGGCCGGAATGTACTCGCAGCCGACGAAGCCGCGGTAGCCGAGCCGGTCCAGCTCGTCGAACAGGAAGAAGTCGGCCATCTCGCCGGTCCCGGGCTCGTGTCGCTCGGGCACGCTCGCGGTCTGGACGTGGCCGATGAGCGGCATCAGGGCGCGCAGCCGCACGGTCACGTCGCCGTGCAGGATCTGGCAATGGTAGAGGTCGAACTGGAGTTTCAGGTTCGGCAGGGCGAGCTCGCGGATCAGGTCGGCCGCGCGGCCGAAATCGTTGAGGAAATAGCCCGGCATATTGCGGCCGTTGATCGGCTCCAGGACGAGGTCGAGGCCGGCCGGCGCCAGCCGCTCCGCCGTCCAGGTCACGGCCCGGCGGTATGATTCGATCGCCCTGGAATCGTCCCAGGGGGCGAGGCCAGCCATGAGGTGGAGCCGGCCGACGCCGGTCGCCTCGGCGTAGCGGAGCGCCGTGTCGACCCCCGCCTTCAGCTCGTCGAACCGCTCGGGAAAGGCCGCGATCCCGCGCTCGCCCTGGGCGAAGTCGCCCGGCGGCAGGTTGAACAGAGCCTGGGTCAGGCCGTTCGCCCGGAGCCGCGCGCCGATGTCGTCCGGCGCATGCTCGTAGGGGAACAGGAACTCGACGGCGTCGAACCCGGCCCGGGCCGCGGCCTCGAACCGGTCGAGGAACGGCACCTCGTTGAACATGAGGCTCAGGTTGGCGGCGAAGCGCGGCATGGTTCTGTCCCCTCAAGCTTTCTCGGGCAGCTTCGCCCCCGAGACCCGGGCGTAGAGCCGCGCCACCGAGGCGTCGTCGTCCCGGCCCATGCCGGCGCCCGATGCCATCAGGAACATCTGCAGGGCCGCCGCCGCCACGGGCACCGGGTACTTCTCGGCGCGGGCCATGTCCTGCACGATGCCGAGATCCTTGACGAAGATGTCGACCGCGCTCTTCGGGCTGTAGTCGGCGTCGAGGATGTGCGGCACCCGGTTCTCGAACATCCAGGAATTGCCGGCCGACTTGGTGATCACCTCGTAGACGCGCCGGAGGTCGAGCCCCTGCTTGGCCGCGAAGGCCATCGCCTCCGAGGCGGCGGCGATGTGGACGCCCGCGAGCAGCTGGTTGATCATCTTGAAGGCCGCGCCCTGGCCGGCCGCGTCGCCGAGCTCGTAGAGCGTGCCCGCCATGGCATCGAGGGCGGGCCGCGCCTTCGCGAAGGCCGCCGCCGAGCCCGAGGCCAGGAAGGTGAGGCCGCCTTCGGCCGCGCGGGCGGCGCCGCCGCTCATCGGGGCGTCGAGGTAGTGGCGGCCGGTGGCCTCCAGCCGCGCCGCCAGCGCCCGGGCGACGGCCGGGTCCATGGTGGCGGAGGAGACGAACACCGCGCCCTCCGGCATCGCGGCGGCGGCGCCGTCCTCGCCGAACAGGACCGCCTCGGTCTGGGCGGCATTGACCACCACGCTCACCACCACGTCGGCGTCCCGCGCCGCCTCGGCGGGGTTCGCGGCGGCCCGGCCGCCGGCGGTCGCGAAGCGCGCCACCGCGTCCGGGTTCACGTCGCAGGCGGAGACCGCGAAGCCCGCCCGCAGGAGCGAGCCGGCCATCCCGGAGCCCATGGAGCCCAGGCCGATCACCGCGGCGCGGGGTGTTGCGTTGGTCATCGGGGACGGCTCCTGAAGCTAGGAAAGGGCGCCTCGGCGTCGCCGCTCGAAGCGCCGGTCTCCCTCTCCCGTGCGGGAGAGGGGCCAGGTCGCGCCTGGATCAGAGGTCAGCGGTTGACCATCCGGGCGGGTGTGACGAACACGCAGACCGAGCCGACCACCAGCATGGCGGCGAGCGCGTAGAGGCCCGTAGCGGTGCTGCCGGTGGCGTCGCGCAGCGCGCCGATCACGTAGGGGCTGACGAAGCCCGCGAGGTTCCCCACCGAGTTGATCAGCGCGATGCCGGCCGCCGCGCCCGCGCCGCTGAGGAACGCCGTGGGCAGCGACCAGAACAGGGGCGAGCAGGTCAGCACGCCGGCCGCCGCCACCGACAGCGCCGCGATGGCGATCGTCGTCGAGCCGGCGTTGGCCGAGACCACGAAGGCGACCGCGCCGATCAGCGCCGGGATGATCAGGTGCCAGCGGCGCTCGCGCATCCGGTCGGCGGAGCGGCCCAGCAGGACCATCACGATCGCCGCGCAGACGAACGGGATCGCGCTGATCAGGCCGATGTTGAAGTTGCCCTGCACGCCCGACGCCTTGACGATCGTCGGCATCCAGAAGGTCAGGCCGTACTGGCCGGTGACGAAGGCGAAGTAGATCAGGCTCATGAACCACACGCGGCCATTGCGGAACACGGTGGCGATCGAGTGCGGGCTCGATTCCTTGCCCTGGTTGTCGGCGGCAATGTCGCGTTCGAGGAGCTGCTTCTCGGACTCCGTCAGCCACTTGGCCTCGGCGGGCCGGTTGTCGAGGTAGAAGAACACCGCGAGGCCGATCAGCACGGCCGGGATCGCCTCGATCAGGAACATCCACTGCCAGCCGGACAGGCCGTGGGCGCCGTTGAACGCGTCCATGATCCAACCCGAGAGCGGGTTGCCGAAGATGCCGGAGATCGGGATCGCGGCCATGAACACGGCGATCACCCGGGCGCGGCGGTGGGCCGGGAACCACGAGGTCGTGTAGAGGATCACCCCCGGGTAGAACCCGGCCTCGGCCAGCCCGAGCAGGAAGCGCATCCCGTAGAAGCTCCACTCGGAGTTCACGAACAGGAACGCGCCGGAGATCACCCCCCAAGTGATCATGATCCGGGCGATCCACACCCGGGCGCCGACCCGGTGCAGGATCACGTTCGACGGGACCTCGAACAGGAAGTAGCCGAGGAAGAAGATGCCGGCGCCCAGGCCGTAGACCGTCTCGGAGAACTTCAGTTCCTGAGACATCTGGAGCTTGGCGAAGCCGACATTCACCCGGTCGAGATACGCCACCACGTAGCAGAGCATCAGGAACGGCACGAGGCGCCAGAACACCTTGGCGTAGGTGCGGTCGGCGAAGGACTTCTCGTCCGCGGGTGCGGTGGCGCCCCCCAGCGGGGCGGCTTGAACCGGCATGGCGTACTCCCTGGTCCGGGCCGCACGGCCGCCGGACGTTGGTCTTCACCGCTCGTCGGGCGGCGCTGGGGCGGTGCCATATCGCCTTTTGGCAGCGCTGCCAATCCGGTTGTGCGAGATAATGCAGGCGGCTATGTCGGTGAGGCGCGATGACGATGACGGGCGCGACGGGTCCCCTCTCCCGTGCGGGAGAGGGTCGGGGTGAGGGATCAGACGCTTCAGGACGGTGCACGTCATCGACGCGCATGCTGACCCAGCATCTTCCGGAGCGGTCGTACCCCTCACCCTGGCCCTCTCCCGCACGGGAGAGGGGACCCGCGCCTACCCGGATCCGTCCGGCTCAATGGCGACGTCATCGCAAGAAAACCGCGCCGGGAGAGCGGGGCCATGGACGACATCCAGCCGCCGGGGCGGCTCGTCACCCTCACCGACGTCGCCCGTGAGGCCGGGGTCGGCGAGAGCACGGTCTCGCGGGTCCTGCGCAACCACGGCTCCTACTCCAAACGCGCCGGCGAACGGGTGGCGGAGGCGGTGGCCCGTCTCGGCTACGTTCCGAATCGCCTCGCCGGCAGCCTCGCCGGCCAGGGGGCGAGCGCGCGGCTCGTGGGGGTCGTCATCCCGTCGCTCGCCAACGTGGTCTTCCCCGACCTGCTGCGCGGCCTCACCGCCGCCCTCGACGCCGATGGCATCCCCTGCGTGATCGGCGTCAGCGACTACGACCCGGACCGGGAGGAGGCGCTGGCCGCCGCGCTGCTGTCCTGGCGACCGGCGGCGCTGCTGCTCACCGGGCTGGAGCACAATCCCGGCACCGTCGCCCTGGCGAGGGCCGGGGGCGTGCGCGTGGTCGAGATGATCGACACGGACGGGGAGGGGATCGACGCCGTGGTCGGCTTCTCCAACCGCGCCGTCGGGGCGGCGAGCGCCCGCCACCTCGTGGCGCGCGGCTACCGGCGGATCGCCTATCTCGGGCACGATCTCGCGGTCGACCTGCGGGCGGGCAAGCGGCTCGCCGGGTTCGAGGCCGCGCTCGGGCAGGCGGGCTTGGCGCTCCACGGCAAGGAGATCCGGACGGGACCGTCCTCGCCGGCCTCGGGCCGGGCCGGGCTGGAGGCGCTGCTGGCGCGCGTGCCCGATCTCGACGCGGTCTACTTCTCCAACGACGACATGGCGCTCGGCGGCTACTTCGCCTGCCTGTCGACGGGGCTGGCGGTGCCGGGACGGATCGCGCTGTTCGGCTTCAACGGGCTCGACTTCGCGGCGGCGATGCCGCAGCCCCTGTCGACGGTGCGCACGCCGCGCCTGGAGATCGGTCGGCAGGCCGCCGCCTGCCTGACCGGCGCAGGCCCGAGGAAAATCGATCTCGGATTCGAGCTGATCGAGGGAGCGACCGCATGAGCGACGAGAGCCGGCTGCGCGAGGAGATCTGCCGCTACGGTCGCTCGCTGTTCGAGCGCGGCTTGACGCCGGGCTCGTCCGGCAACATCTCGCTGCGCCTGCCCGACGGCGGCTGGCTGGTCACGCCGACCAACGCGTCGCTCGGGTTCCTCGACCCGGCGCGGATCTCGCGGCTGGACGATGCGGGGCGGCTGGTCTCCGGCGACAAGCCCACCAAGGAGATCCCGCTGCACAGCGCGCTCTACGAGAGCCGGAACGAGGCGAAGGCCATCGTCCACCTGCACTCGACCCACGCGGTGGCGGTGTCGATGCTGCCGGAGGTCGACCCCAGGCAGGTGCTGCCGCCGCTGACGCCCTACTACCTGATGCGGACCGGCGGCACGGCGCTCGTGCCCTACTATCGCCCTGGCGACCCGGCCGTGGCGGACGCGATCCGGGGCCTCGCGGGAAAGTACAGCTCGGTGCTGCTCGCGAATCACGGCCCAGTGGTGGCCGGCGACAGCCTGGAGGGCGCGGTCTTCGCCACCGAGGAGCTGGAAGAGACCGCCAAGCTCTACCTGCTGCTGCGCAACCTCAACCCGCGGCAGCTGAGCCCCGGGCAGGTGGCCGATCTGGTGAGCCATTTCGGCCTGACCCTGCCGGAGCCGGACGACCATGCCGGGCACGATCACGGGTGAGGGCGGTGGGTCCGCTCTCCCATCAGACCACCTCATCCTGAGGTGCGAGCGCAGCGAGCCTCGAAGGAGCCCTCCAGACGCCGCCGCGATCCCTGAGCCCTCCTTCGAGGCCTCCGCGACGCTCCGGCACCTCAGGATGAGGGGGAGGATGGTAGGACGGGGCTGCAGTGGTCTCCGCCTCACCCCTCGATCTTGGCAAACTCCGCCACTTCCCGCGTCGCGGCGCGCAGCGCGTTGAGCAGAGCCAAGCGGTTCTCGCGGAGCTTCGGATCGGGGGCGTTGACGGTCACGTCCTGGAAGAACGCGTCGACCGGCGCGCGCAGCGTCGAGAGCGCCTGCATGGCGCCGGCGAAATCCTCGCGGGCGACGGACGCCGAGGCGGTCTCCCGCGCCTTCGCCAGGGCCTCGGCCAGGGCGCGCTCGGCCGGCTCACCCGCGGCAGCGAGAGCGGCGTCCGGCGCGGAATCGTAGGCGCGGCCGTCCTTCTTCTCCTCGATCCGCAGGATGTTGGCCGCACGCTTGTAGCCCGCGAGCAGGTTCTTGCCGTCCTCGGTGTCGAGGAACTGGCCGAGCGCCTCGACGCGGCGCACGACCATCAGCAGGTCGTCCTGGCCGGGGAGGGCGAAGACGGCGTCGATCAGGTCGTGGCGGGCGCCCTGGTCGCGGAGATAGACCTTCAGGCGGTCGGCGAGGAAGCCGAGTAGATCCCGCGCGTCGGCACCGGCCCGACCGGCGAGGCCGCGATCCGCAGCGCCGACCTGCTCCAGCAGCCGCAGGCGCAGGCCGCGGTCGAGGATCAGCCGGATCACGCCCAGCGCCGCTCGGCGCAGGGCGAACGGGTCCTTGCTGCCCGTGGGCTTCTCGTCGATCGCCCAGAAGCCCGCGAGCGTGTCGAGCTTGTCGGCGAGCGCCACCGCGATCGAGACCGGATCGCTCGGCACCCGGTCGGAGGGGCCGAGCGGCTTGTAGTGCTCCTCGATGGCCGCGCAGACGCTGTCGTGCTCGCCCTGGAGCGCCGCGTATTTGCGGCCCATCAACCCCTGAAGCTCGGGGAACTCGCCGACCATCTCGGTGACGAGGTCGGCCTTGGCGAGGCGCGCGGCGCGCTCGGCGAGCGCCGGGTCGGCCCCCACCAGCGGCGCGAGGTCCTTCGCCAGGGCCGCGATTCGGGCGATGCGCTCGCCCTGCGTCCCGAGCTTCTCGTGGAAGACGATGGCGTCGAGCTTGGGCAGCCGGTCCTCCAGGCGGGTCGCCTTGTCGGTCTCCCAGAAGAACTTCGCGTCCGAGAGGCGCGCCCGCACCACCCGCTCGTTGCCGGCGGTGATCGCTTGGCCACCGTCAGTGGCGACGAGGTTCGAGACCAGGATGAAGGCCGGCGCCAGGTCCTCCGAGCCGCCCTTGCGCAGAACGAAGCACTTCTGGTTCGCCCGGATGGTCGCGCGGATCGCCTCGGCGGGGATGTCGAGGAACGACGCGTCGAACGAGCCCATCAGCACGACCGGCCATTCCACGAGGCCCGACACCTCCTCCAGCAGGCCCTCGTCCTCCACGAGGTCGAGGCCGCGGGCGAAGGCGAGGTCGCGGGCGTCGTGCAGGATCACGTCCTTGCGCCGGTCGGCGTCGAGGATGACCTTCGCGCGCTCCAGCGCCTGGATGTAGTCGTCGAACCGGCGCACCTCGATCGCCTCGGCGGCGAGGAAGCGGTGGCCGTAGGTCACGGTGCCGGCCGCAATCCCGGCGACCGAGACGGGGACCACCTCCGGCGTCTCGGTCTCGGGCCCGAAGGTCGCGACGATCGACTGCAGGGGGCGCACCCAGCGCAGCGAGCCCGGCTCGGCCGAGGCCGCGCCCCAGCGCATGGATTTCGGCCAGGGGAAGCTCTTGACGATCTCGGGCAGGAGCTCGGCTAGGACGTCCAGTGTCTCGCGGCCGGGCCGCTCGATCACCGCGAGGTAGAACTCGCCCTTCTTCGGGTCGGTGACGGTCGTGGCCTGATCGAGGCTCGTCAGACCCGCGCCCTTCAGGAAGCCCTGGACGGCCGCCTCGGGCGCGCCGACCCGCGGGCCGCGGCGCTCCTCGCGCACGGCCTCGCCCCGGGCGGGCAGACCGGCGATGTGGAGCGCCAGCCGGCGCGGGGTCGAGAACGCCCGGGCGCCCTCGTACAGGAAGCCGCGCGCCACGAGGGCGTCGGTGACGAGCTTCTTCAGATCCTCCGCCGCGCGCCGCTGCATGCGGGCGGGGATCTCTTCCGAGCGGAGTTCGAGCAGGAGGTCGGGCATGGGGCGGCCATATCGCCGCGCCGCACCCCTGTCGAGGGTCGGCGCGCGGGGCTCAGCGCGACTCGCCCTTGAGGATGGTCGAGAGCTGCCACTTCCGGTCGCCGATCGCGTGGGCGTCGGAGACCTTCCAGCCGCCGTCCTCGCGCACGAGGTCGTACACGATGACGTTGGCGCCGTTGCCGCCCTTGCGCTCGACCGTGACCTTCGCCTGGTCCTTGCCCTCGGTGGCCTCCTTGAAGGTCAGGTTCTTCACCGTGTCGGGCTTCAGGGGCTCGCCGTTCAGGCGGTAGTCGAAATCGAGGTTGCCGGTGGCGCCGTTGGCCTGCTTCGCGTCGGCGTCGAACAGGCCCTGCAGGCGCTTCGAGTACACGGAGGAGTGATTCGGGTGCGGCTCGGCGTAGAGCTTCTTGACCGTGGCCTCAGGCCCGGGATCGGCCGCCAGCGCGGGGGCGAGGCCGAATCCGAGGAGGCTGAGGGCGAGGATCGTCTTCTTCATTGGGCATGTCCCGCGTCTGCGGACGCGCCGAGGCGCGCCGGTTGGCGGGGGTTGCAACGCGCGAGGGCTCAAGGGGCTCCGCGATGGGGCTCCCCTCCGTCATCGCGAGCGCAGCGAAGCGACCCAGGGGTCGGGACGTCTGGCAGCGAGGCGCGACCCTGGATTGCTTCGCTGCGCTCGCAAGGACGGCGGCGCATCCGGGCACGCCGGACTGGGTCGTCCGCAGCCGTCTGGCCGAGCGCCAGCGCCGACCTCACGCCCCGCCGGCGGCGGTCCTCAGCCACGCCGCGCCGCAGGCCTTGGCCAGTTCGCGCACGCGGAGGATGTAGCTCTGGCGCTCCGTCACCGAGATCACGCCGCGCGCGTCGAGCAGGTTGAACACGTGGCTCGCCTTGATGCACTGGTCGTAGGCCGGCTGCGCCATGCGGTGGCGCGCGCCCTCCGCGTCCGGCGCGCCGGCCGCGAGGTAGGATCGGCAGGCGGCCTCCGCGTCGGTGAACTGGCGGAACAGCATCGCGGTGTCAGCCGCCTCGAAGTTGTGGCGGGAGTACTCCTGCTCGGCCTGCAGGAACACGTCCCCGTAGGTGATCCGGTCGGCGCCCTCGGCGCCGTTGAAGTCCAGGTCGTAGACGTTCTCGACGCCCTGGACGTACATGGCGAGCCGCTCCAGCCCGTAGGTCAGCTCGCCCGCCACCGGCGCGCACTCGAAGCCCGCCACCTGCTGGAAATAGGTGAACTGGCTGACCTCCATCCCGTCGCACCAGCACTCCCAGCCGAGGCCCCAGGCGCCCAGGGTCGGGCTCTCCCAGTCGTCCTCGACGAAGCGGATGTCGTGGAGCTTGAGGTCGACGCCGATGGCGGCGAGCGAGGCGAGGTAGAGCTCCTGCAAGTTCGGCGGGTTCGGCTTCAGGATCACCTGGAACTGGTAATAGTGCTGGAGCCGGTTGGGGTTCTCGCCGTAGCGGCCGTCCTTGGGCCGGCGCGAGGGCTGGACGTAGGCCGCCTTCCAGGGCTTCGGACCGAGCGCCCGCAGGGTCGTGGCCGGATGGAACGTGCCGGCACCGACCTCCATGTCGTAGGGCTGGAGGATCACGCAGCCCTGCGCCGCCCAGAATTCCTGAAGCGTCAGGATCAGACCCTGGAAGGATTTTTTCTCGGACATCGGTCTCGGCGGCTCGGGATCGCGCGGCGGCTGGGGCCGCCGGCGGGCCGGTTTAGGTGCGGGCGGCGAGGGGTGCAAGGCGGAGGGTGTCCACCGCAGGGACGCGGCGCGGGCAGCCCGGGTTGCCTACGCGGTCCCGATGATGGTCCGCTGGCTGCGCACCCACGGAGCGAATCATGGATCCTGACCTCGCGATCCGCCCGATCGGCCCCGGCGACCGGGACGCCTGGCTGCCGCTCTGGCGGGGCTACCAGTCCTTCTACAAGGTCGACCTGTCGGACGCCGTCACGGACACGACCTGGCAGCGCCTCAACGATCCGGCCGAGCCGGTGGACGGCGCCCTGGCGTGGCGCGGCGCCGAGGCGGTCGGCCTCGTCCACCACATCCGCCACCGCTCGGCCTGGACGGTCGGCGACTACTGCTACCTCCAGGACCTGTTCGTGGCGGACGGCACGCGCGGGCTCGGGATCGGCCGTCGGCTGATCGAGCACGTCTACGCGGCCGCGCAGGCCGCCGGCTGCTCGCGCGTCCACTGGCTGACGCACGAGACCAACGCGGACGCGATGCAGCTCTACGACCGGATCGCCGAGAAGTCGGGCTTCGTGCAGTACCGCAGGATCTTCTCAGCGCCGGCGCCCCACGTGCGCCGGGACACGCAAGCGTGGCGGTTTTTGGGCAATAAACCGGAACCGCCGAGCTGACGGCCAAGTTATCAGCGCAACAGGGGATCTCGGCACCTCAGCGCTGCCGAATATTAAACGTCGGACGACCCGTCATGTTCAATGCTCGCACCCGCACCAGCTTCGGCCGCAAGAACATCGCCGTCTTCGCCGCGCTCGCCATCTCGTCGCTGGCCGCCACGCCCTTCGTGATGAGCGCCACCCGCGCGCTCGCCACGTCCGAAGACCAGCCGGTGGCCGCGACCCTGCGGGTCGAGCCTGTGGAGGTCGCCCCCGTGGCGGCCGCGCCGAAGGCTGAGGGAAGCTGCCTGCGCAAGGTCCGGGTGGTCTACAGCGGCTACGGCCAGTCGGCGGACGGCTGCGCGGCCCACTGACGCCCGCGCTCCGACTCAGCCGTGGGCCGGTGCGGTCCCGGCCAGACGCTTGAGATGGAGTTCCTCCAGGTCGATCTCCGTCTCGAGCTGCCGCATTACCGAGCTGTGGATCCGGTTCTGCCGGTGCAGGTCGATCAGGGCCGACCGGCCTGAGCGCACGGCGAGCAGCGCGGCGGCGAAGTGCTCGGTCTTCTCGGCCTCCAGCGCCGCCCGCTCGTCGCGGTCCCGCGAGGCCGCCCGCACCCGGCGGCGGTACTCCTCCACGAGGCGCGGGTGCTTCAGCGCCCCGGTCTCGGCGAACACCAGGCCCTGCAGGGCGGCGAGCCCGGCCTCGTTCACGACGACGCGGGCCATCGGCGCGTCGAGGTGGCCCTCGGGGAGGTGCGCCACGGGGTCGAGGCGGAGGCTGCGGATCAGCGGCCCCAGGGTCGTGCCCTGCACGAGCACGGTGAACAGGATCACCGCGAAGGCCGCGACCAGGATCGCGTCGCGGCCGGGGAAATCCACCGGCAGCGCCAGGGCGGCCGCCAGGGTCACGACCCCGCGCATGCCGGCCCACCCGACGATCAGCGGCACGGCCGGGTTCGGGGCGGGCTCCTGCGCGCGGACCCGCGGCGACAGGAGCCGCCGCAGGTAGACGGCCGGGAACACCCAGAGCAGGCGGGCGACGACGCAGGTCGCCGTGACGGCGAGCGCCAGCGGCAGCTCCGCCGCGAGCGCGCCCATCTGGCCGCCGGTCCGGGCGAGCACGCCCCGGAGCGCCAAGCCGATCAGCACGAAGACGAGGGCCTCCAGCACGAAGACCACGAATTCCCACACCGCCACGGAATGGCGGCGGGCATGCGCGTCGAAGGTCTCGTGCTCCCGGCCGCCCATCATCAGGCCGCAGGCGACCACGGCCAGGACGCCGGAGGCGTGGATCTCCTCGGCCGCGAGGTAGGCGACGTAGGCGGCGAGGAAGCTCAGCACCGTGATGGCGTTCGCGTCGTGCATCCGCCGCATCACCAGGGTCACCGCCACCCCGCACGCGATCCCGACCGCGACACCCGCCACCGCGAGCCACGCGAAGCTGCCGGCCGCCGCCCAGGCGCTGAAGGTGCCGGTGAGCGCCGCCGCCACCGCGAAGCGGTAGAGCACGAGGCCCGAGGCGTCGTTCACGAGGCTCTCGCCTTCCAGGACCGTGATCATCCGGCGGGGCAGGGCGACGCGGGCCAGCACCGCCTTGGCGGCCACCGCGTCCGGCGGCGAGACGATGGCGCCGAGGGCGAAGCAGGCGGCCCAGGGCAGGGACGGCACCACCGCGTGGGCGACGAGCCCGACCACGAGGGTCGTGAACAGGACCGCGCCGAGGGACAGGGACAGGATCGGGCCGAGGCTCGCCCGGAAGTCGCGCCAGACGGTGAAGTAGGCGGATTCGAGCAGGAGCGGCGGCAGGAACAGGACCATGATCAGGTCCGGGTCGAGATCGAAGGCCGGCAGGCCCGGCACCACCGCCAGCGCCATGCCGCCGACGACGAGGGCGGCGGCCGGCGGGAAGCCGAGACGCCCGGCCGCCAGCGACAGCAGCAGGGCCGCCCCGAGGAGGCCGAGGATCAGCTCGAACAGGGCGACGGATGTCATCGGTGGATCGGGCCCGGCGCCGGAGTTCCGGCAAGCGCGGCCGTTCTAGGACGTTTCCCGGTCGGATGAATACCGCGTCGGCCGTGGGTCCGCCGAGGGTCCCGGTACGGTCAGCGACCTACAGCGCCCCTTCCCGCACTGCGCCCGGATCGGCCAGCGCGTGCAGGATGCGCGCGGCGCTGTGGGCGAAGCGCAGCGTCACGGCCTTGCGGCGGGCGCCGCTCAGCGGGTGCTCCGGCGGCTCGCGCAGGATCCCGGCCCCGTAGGCGTCGGCGACGATCAGACCGCACTCCTCCGGGATCAGCGCCTCGGGCACGTCCTCGGGGATGGCGAAGAAGAACCGGTCGCAGAAATCGCGGTAATCCGGCCATTTCCGGTCGGCGCGGAAATCGGCCACGCTCGACTTGATCTCCACGATGGTGAGCTTGCCGGCGCCGCAGAGCGCGATCACGTCGGCGCGGCGTCCGTTGACGAGGGAGAATTCCGGCAGGGTGACGCAGCCCATCTCGGAGAACAGCCGGCGCACGCCGCGCTGGATGCGCAGGGCCATGGGCGATTGCCGCCGGTCGGGCGGCAGCAGCCCCTCGACGGCCGGGGGCGCGGAATCGGGAAGGCCGAGGGAAGCGGACATCGAGCTCGGGGGATGCGTCTGCGGGTGCGTCTGTACCGAATCGGGACATCCTGCCAAGTCGCGCCCGGTCCGTCACCTGCGGCGCGGCATCGCCCCACGCATCACCCCGGGACGATCACCCGAGGCAGGCCCGGATCGCGTCGTACCCGTCGGTAAGGGCGGCCGGGCCGGGCTGCAGGATCAGCGGCGACTTGATCTCGTGGACGCGCCCGTCGCGGACCGCCGGGATCGCCGCCCAGCCGGGCCGGGACCGGATGCGCTCGACATTGACCCGCTTCCCGCACCACGAGGCGAGGATCACGTCGGGCGCGGCCGCGATCACCTGCTCGGCGGTGACGATCCGGTCCTTCGCGGCCGGCTGGCGGCTCAGCTCCGGGAAGACGTCCCTGCCGCCGGCGAGGCCGATCAGGTCCGAGACCCAGCCGATGCCGGAGATCATCGGCGCGTCCCACTCCTCGAAGTAGACGCGCGGGGGCGGCCGGTCCCGGACCGCGGCGGCGGCCGCGGCCAGCCGCGCCTCGAGGCCCGCCGCCAGGGTCTCGGCCCTCTCCGGCAGACCCACGAGGGCGCCGAGCGTGCGCACCATCGCGAGGCAGCCCGCCACGTCGCGCTGGTTGAACAGGTGGACCGCCACGCCCGCGCGGGCGAGGTCGGCGACGATGCCGGCCTGGAGGTCCGAGAAGGCCAGGACGAGGTCCGGCGCCAGCGCCAGGATCTTCGGGATGTCCGCGCTGGTGAAGGCCGAGACGCGCGGCTTCTCCCGGCGGACCCGGGGCGGGCGCACCGCGTAGCCCGAGACGCCGACGATCCGCTCCTCTGCGCCCAGGAGGTACAGGGTCTCGACCGTCTCCTCGGTGAGGCAGACGATCCGCTCGGGCGGGAAGCGGCGCATCAGCGGTCGGGCCGCATCACCGGTCGAGCCACGTGAGCAGCCCGGCCCCGGGGGCCAGCAGCACGAAGGCCCAGATCAGGGCGGAGGCGACGTTGGCCAGCTGAAACGGCAGCCGCGACAGGCCGAGGATCCCGGCGAAGAGCGGGACCAGGGCGCGGGCCGGCCCGAAGAAGCGCCCCAGGGCCACCGCGGCGATGCCCCACCGACCGATGAAGGCCTCGGCCTTGGCCATCAGCTCGGGATAGCGCCGCAGGGGCCACTTGGTCTTTGCCCCCGGCCCGAGCCAGCGCCCGGCCTCGTACGAGATCCAGTCGCCGAGGGCGGCCCCGACCGCGGCGGCGATCACCACTGGCCAGAACGGGATATCGGCGCCACCCACGAGGGCCCCGATGCCGACCAGGATCACGGTCGCCGGGACGAACAGCGACAGGATCGCGATCGATTCGCAGAAGGCGAGGCCGCCCGCTATGACCGGCGTCCAGGCCTTGTGCGCCTCCACGAAGGCGAGGGTCGAGGTGCGCAGGGCTTCGATGTCCATGGGGCTCCGAAGGGGGCTCTGGGGATGTGAGGAGGGTCGGTCCCATCTGAGGCGCACGGGGGAGGGCGGCAAGGGACAGGGGTGCGGTCGGCGCGGGAACCGGCTAACCGTAGCGGGACAACGAGCGAGTCCCGCGTTGAACGTCCTGTCGATCCAGTCCCACGTCGCCTACGGCCATGTCGGCAACGCCTCCGCGGTGTTCCCGATGCAGCGGCTCGGAGTCGAGGTCTGGCCGGTCCACACGGTGCAGTTCTCCAACCACACCGGCTACGGCGCGTGGCGCGGCCCCGTCTTCGACGCGGCGATGATCCGCGAGGTGGTGCGCGGCATCGGCGAGCGCGGCGTCCTGGGCCGCTGCGACGCGGTCCTGTCGGGCTACATGGGCTCGGCCGAGATCGGCGCCGCGATCCTGGAGGCGGTGGACGCCGTGCGGGCGGCGAACCCGCGGGCGCTCTACTGCTGCGACCCGGTGATCGGCGACGTCGAGGAGGGCGTCTACGTGCGCCCCGGCATCGAGGCGTTCCTGCGCGAGCGCGCGGTCCCGGCCGCCGACATCCTCACCCCCAACCAGTTCGAGCTCGGCCTGCTCACCGGCCTGCCGAGCGGCACCCTGGCGGAGGCCGGGGCCGCGATCGCGGCGCTCCGGGCGCGCGGGCCGCGGGTGGTCCTGGTCACCTCGGCGCTCTGCGCCGACACGCCCGCCGACAGCATCGACCTGCTCGCGGGCGCGGAGGGGCGGGTGTTCCGGGTTCGGACGCCGCGGCTCGCCATCGCGGTGAACGGGGCCGGCGACTGCATCGCGGCGCTGTTCCTGGTGCACTACGCCCGGACCGGCTCGGCCGAGGCGGCGCTGGGCGCCGCGGCGGCCTCGATCTACGGGCTGCTCAAGCGCACCGCCGAGGCGGGATCGCGGGAGATCCTGACGGTCGCCGCGCAGGAGGAGTACGTGAACCCGAGCGCGCGGTTTCCGGTCGAGGCGGTCTGAGGCGCCCCCGGCAAACCGCTCCGTCCAAGTCCGCAGAGAGCAGCAAGGATCGACACGATGGCGCGCCGCTTCGTCACCCTCGACGTGTTCACCGAGCGGAGGCTCGCCGGCAATCCCCTCGCCGTGGTGCTCGACGCGGAGGGGCTCGACACCGCCGCCATGCAGGCCATCGCGCGGGAGTTCAACCTGTCGGAGACGGTCTTCGTCCTCCCGCCCACGGAGGCCCGGCACCGGGCGGCGCTGCGCATCTTCACCCCCGCCCGGGAGCTTCCCTTCGCCGGTCACCCGACGGTGGGCACCGCCGTGCTGCTGGCGCTGCAGGACCCGACCCGGGGCGACGCCCGCGCCTTCGGCCTGGAGGAGGGGATCGGCATCGTCCCCTGCGTGGTCGAGACCCTGGCGGACGGGACCGGCGGCCGGGCCCGGTTCCGGCTCCCGGTCCTGCCGGACTACCTCGGTCCGGGGCCGGAGCCCGCGGTGCTGGCGCCGCTGCTGGGCCTCGAGCCCGGGGACATCGGCACCGGCCGGCACGCGCCGAGCCGCCACGGCGTGGGGCCGACCTTCACCTGCGTGCCGGTCGCGTCGGTGGCCGCCCTCGACGCCGCCCGGACGGCCCAGGCGCCCGATCCGGCCGACGGGCTCTACCTCTACACCCCGGATCCCGAGGGCACCGGCCCGCGCTGGCGCGTCCGCATGTTCGCACCGAATGTCGGCGTCCCGGAGGATCCCGCTACCGGCTCGGCGGCCTCCGCCTTCGCGGGGGTGCTGATGCAGTTCGAGGCGCTGGGCGACGGCACTCACGACGTGGCGATCCGCCAGGGCGAGGCGATGGGTCGGCCGAGCGACATCGCGCTCCAGCTCACGATCGCGGCCGGCGCCCTGCAGGGCGTCGAGATCGGCGGCGCCGCCGTGATCCTGTCGGACGGCACCCTGCATGTCTGACGGCCACTCTGACGGCGTCTCCGACGGTTTCCGAATCACCCGCGTCGCGGACGTGGCGGCGCGGTTCGTGGAGCACGACTGGGCCTTTCCTCAGGCCCACGCGGCCGCCATCGCGGCCCACTGGCAGGCCCGGCTGCGCCGCAGCCCCGGCATGTTCGACGGCACCGTCCTGCTGTGCTGCGACCACGCCGTCGCCGACGGGGTCGCCCGCCTCGACCTGTTCGCGACGCGCTACGCGACCTTCACCTACTACCGGGACAGGCCCCACGTAGAGGCCCGCATCGCCAACGCCTTCGCGGCGATCGTGCCCTGGACGGCGGACGGTGCCGTCCTGCTCGGCGAGATGGGCCCCCACACGGCCAATGCCGGCCAGCTCTACTTCCCCTGCGGCACCCCGGATCCGGACGACGTGCGCGGCGCGCGGGTCGATCTCACCGGCAGCGCCGCCCGGGAACTCGCCGAGGAGACCGGCCTCGCGCTGCCGGACGAGGCCGAAACGGAATGGGTTCTGCTGGAGGGGGAGGGCCAGCTCGCCTTCCTCCGGCCGGTGCGCTTCCCCGAGCCGGCCGCGCAGCTCGTGGCGCGCATCGCCGACCATCTCGGCGCCGAGGCGGAGCCGGAACTCGCCGGGATGCACGTGGTGCGGGGCCGCGACGACATCGATCCCGCGCGGATGCCGGGCTTCGTGCGGGCCTACCTGGCGGATGCGTTCCCGCCCGCCCGCTGATCGGCACGGCGCGCGGGGAAAAACATTCGTCTCCCCGCGGAGGTCGGCCGGATGTTGTCTCGTTTCCCGACCGCGGGCAATACAGATTTCCGTTTCATTGACCGCCCTTTTATCAAGCATAAACTCGGCCTTCCACCGAACAGCCCCGCACGAAGCGGGCAGCGTATCCCGGTAGGCCCCATGTTCATCCGATCTCACTTGCGGCCCGGTGGCCGCCGGCTCGCCGGGGCGCGGCTCGCGACCGCACTGATGCTGGCCACGATGACCCTGGCCACCGTGACGCTGGGTCCGGTGGCCGCCCGCGCGGACGAGGTCGTCCTGCGGGTCGGCGACCAGAAGGGCGGGAACCGGTCGCTCCTCGAGATCGCCGGCTACGCGAAGGATCTGCCCTACCGGATCGCGTGGTCGGAATTCCCCGCCGCCGCGCCGATCCTGGAGGCGCTCAACGCCGGCGCCCTCGATGTCGGCTACACCGGCGACCTCTCCTTCCTCACGGTCGTCGCGGCCGGGGCACCGATCAAGGCGATCGGCGGCACCAAGTCCGATCCCCGGACGCAGGCGATCCTGGTCCGCGCGGAGTCTCCGATCCGCTCGGCCGCGGATCTGAGGGGGAAGCGGCTCGCCGGCACCCGCGGCGGCTGGGGCCAGTTCCTGATCAGCGCGACGCTGGAGAAGGCCGGGATCGCGCCGTCCGAGGCCACCTTCGCGCCACTCAACCCGGTCGACGCGAAGGTCGCGCTGATGGCCGGCTCGGTGGATGCCTGGGCGGTCTGGGAGCCCTACGTCGCGTTCGCGACGCTCAAGGACAAGGCCCGGCCGATCGCGGACGGCGCGGGCCTCACGCCGACCATCACCTTCATCGTCGCATCGGACAGCGCCATCGCCACCAAGCGGGCGGCGCTGCAGGACTTCCTGAGCCGCCTGAACCGGGCGCGACTCTGGTCGCTGGACCATCTCGACGCCTACGCCCGGAACACGGCCGCGCTGACCAAGATGCCGGAGGACGTCCTGCGCGCGGCCTACACGGCGCAGCGGACGCGCCCGATCGCGCTCGACGAGGGCGTCGTGAAGGAGGTCCAGGACGCCTCGGACCGGGCGACGCGGTACGGCATCCTGTCGAAGACGCTCGACGTCGGCCGGGCCGTGGACCGGAGCTTCACGGAAGCGGCCTCGAACTGAGGGAGGCGCGGTCGTCACGCCCCGCGATTTTTGCGGCACTGCGGGAGCTTCGCTGTTTCCGGCACGTTCACCAGGGGCTCCCCGCAGCGGCACGTGGCCGGGCGGGTCGCGTTCCGGAGTGTCCATGTCCGATTCCCGTCGTCCCGCATCGCAGGCCCGCGCGACCCGCTCGCGCATCCAGGAAGGCCAACCCTATCCCCTCGGCGCCACCTGGGACGGGCTCGGGGTCAATTTCGCGCTGTTCTCGGCTCACGCCACCAAGGTCGAACTCTGCCTGTTCGACGACCAGGGTGAGCAGGAGATCGAGCGCATCGAGCTGCCCGAGTACACGGACGAGATCTGGCACGGCTACCTGCCCGACGCGCGCCCCGGCACGATCTACGGCTACCGCGTCCACGGCCCCTACGAGCCGAAGGCCGGGCACCGGTTCAACCCCAACAAGCTGCTGATCGACCCCTACGCCAAGGGGCTCGTCGGATCGATCACCTGGAACCCGGCCCTGTTCGGCTACCAGATGGAGACCGGCGACGACCTGACCTTCGACGAGCGCGACAGCGCCCCCTACACGCGCCGCTCCCGCGTCATCGACCCGGCCTTCACCTGGGGGCGCCACCGCAAGCCGCTGATCCCCTGGGAGAAGACCATCGTCTACGAGGCCCACGTCAAGGGCATGACCAAGCTCGACCCGCGGGTGCCGGAGAAGCTGCGCGGCACCTATGCCGGCCTCGGCACCCGGGACGTGCTCGACTACATCAAGAGCCTCGGGGTCACCTCGGTGGAGCTGCTGCCGGTCCACTCTTTCGTGCAGGACGATTACCTGCAGCAGAAGGACCTGGTGAATTACTGGGGCTACAACACGATCTCGTTCTTCACCCCCGCACGGCGTTACGCCGCGGTGCCGGATTTCGCCTTCTCCGAGTTCAAGGAGATGGTCTCGCGCTTCCACGGCGCCGGCCTCGAGGTGATCCTCGACGTGGTCTACAACCACACCGCCGAGGGCAATGAGAAGGGCCCGACCCTGTCGTTCAAGGGCGTCGACAACGCCTCCTACTACCGGCTGCTGCCGAACGAGCCGCGCTACTACATCAACGACACCGGCACCGGGAACACATTCAACCTGTCGCACCCGAGGGTGCTGCAACTCGTCACCGACTCCCTGCGCTACTGGGCGCAGGAGATGCAGGTCGACGGTTTTCGCTTCGACCTCGCGACGATCCTCGGCCGCGAGCCCTACGGCTTCGACGAGGGCGGCGGCTTCCTCGACACCTGCCGGCAGGACCCGGTGCTCAACAACGTCAAGCTGATCGCCGAGCCGTGGGATTGCGGCCCGGGCGGCTACCAGGTCGGCGGCTTCCCGCCCGGCTGGGCCGAGTGGAACGACCGGTTCCGCGACGACGTCCGCGCCTACTGGAAGGGCGACGGCGGCCTGCTGCCGGACCTGGCGGCTCGGGTCTCGGGCTCGGCCGACAAGTTCAACAAGCGCGGGCGCAAGCCTTGGGCCTCGGTGAACTTCCTCACCGCCCACGACGGCTTCACCCTGCACGACACGGTCTCGTACAACGACAAGCACAACGAGGCGAACGGCGAGGGCAACCGCGACGGCCACTCGCACAACCTCTCGTACAATTACGGAGTGGAGGGCCCGACGGACGATCCCGAGATCCGGGCGGTGCGCCTGCGCCAGATGCGCAACATGCTGGCGACCCTGTTCCTGTCCCGCGGCACGCCGATGCTGCTCGCCGGCGACGAGTTCGCTCGGACCCAGAAGGGCAACAACAACGCCTACTGCCAGGACAACGAGGTCTCGTGGCTCGACTGGGGAGCGATCGGCGACGAGGAGCGGGATCTCGCCGAGTTCACCCAGCGCCTGATCATCCTGCGCAACGCCCTGCCGATCCTGAGCCGCGGGCGGTTCCTCACCGGCCAGTACGACGAGGAGTTCGGCGTCAAGGACGTGACGTGGCTGCGGCCGGACGGCAGCGAGATGGCCGGCGAGAACTGGTCGGACGGCGAGGCCCGAGCCTTCGCGGTCCAGCTCGACGGGCGCGCCCAGGCCACCGGCCTGCACCGCCGCGGCGGCGACGCGACGCTGCTGATCATGTTCAACGCCTACCACGACCTCGTGACGTTCACGCTGCCGGAATCGGTCGGCGGTGTGGCCTGGACGCGGCTCCTCGACACCAACCTGCCCGACAGCCAGGACGTGGAGAGCTTCAAGTTCGGCTCCGGCTACGACGTGACCGGGCGCTCGCTCCTGATGTTCGTGCTGAAGCCCGAGGATAGCCCGGGCGTCGAGGACAACGCCATGGAGCGCTCCTACCAGCACGTGATGCAGGCCTTCGAGCGGGCGAACGTGGAGCATGTCCGCTTCCACCTCGACGAGGCGGAGGGGTAAGGCGAGGGGGTGAGAAACGCGGCCGGGCGGTTTTCGCATCGCCCGGCCGTCTGCGCCTTGCGCAGGACGGCGCACCCGGCTAACAGCACGGCACCGCGCGGCCCTGGCCGCGCCCGGCGCGCGGCGTGCGCGCTCGGGTGCCCGGTTCGCGGACGGAGGGGTGGCCGAGTGGTTGAAGGCGCACGCCTGGAAAGTGTGTATACCGGAAACGGTATCGCGGGTTCGAATCCCGCTCCCTCCGCCAACTTGCATTGAAATAACTGAAGAATTTCTGAGGCGAGCGCCTCCGCCCCACCATCTACCCCACCAGCAGACGGTTCGTGATGGCGAAGGAAGCTCCGACCGTCTCCGAGCTGCGCAAGGCCGCCGAGATCACCGATCAGGAGATCGACGCCGCGGTCGACGCCGTGCTCGCGGATCTGGCGACGGAGGCCTACCCGCTCGCGAAGGGCTGGACCCTTGATCTCGTCGAGACGCTGCGCACGAACACCCGCGCGGCCGAGGCGCTGACCACCGACAAGCCGGCATGGAAGCGCAACATGGTCCGGACCGCGATCCTGCTGGCGCACCCGGTGAAGGGGTAGGCAGTGCGCGGATCTGCCCAAGCCGGCACTTCGCCTGTGCCCGCCGGCCTGCTCATCCGCAACAGGCGTCGCGAACTGGGACTGTCGCAGGACGATCTCGCCCGACAGCTTGGCATCCCGCAGGGATTGATCAGCAAGCTGGAGCGCGGTCTCGGCGGCGATCAGCACGCCCCGCGGGTCTTGGCTGCGCTTTCAGCAGAGGCTCAAGCGGCACCTGTGGTGCAAGCGTAAGATGGGCGATGAGGCCGATCCGGTCCTCGAAGCCGTCGCCGCGCTGCGGGCCGCCGGCATCGTGGTCGAGCCGATCGGCGACGAGCTCGAACGCTGGCAGGTCGGAGACTTCCACTTCTCGGATGCCGACCTGTGGCGCTCGCCGCGAGCCGCGGACTCGTAGAGGATGGCGAATCGCTGTAGCCCGGCGCCTTGCCGAAGGTTCCATCGCCTCAAGGCGCCCGGCCGCGTCAGGATCTACGCCCGCGCGTGCTGGCAGCGCTGACGTCCGAGCCGGCGACCGCTACCGAGATCGCAGAACGTGCCGGCATCCCCGGGCGGGAGCGCGGCATGCACGCTGCCCGGGCGCTAACGCGGCTGGAGGCTGACGGCTTTGCGAGCAGCGAGACGCGCCGGAACTGGACTCGATGGCGCTTGGCTCCTGAGAAATGACGGACTCGACCCAGGGTGGACACAAAATAGATCCGTTCGCAGGTGAGTTGAACCACGCTGCCTAGGACCGTGCGCAAACGAGCCTGGTGGCCAGTGGGTCGGGCGCGTTTCATTGCCACCGCAGCCCGGCCCGCTGTCATCGCGGCGGCCGCTCCCGCTTCCGCACGATCCGAGCCTCATCCGGCACGGTGACCATGTGCGTCGGCCACTCCAGGCAGGCGGCCGCGATCGCCACGGTCAGCGGATAGGCGGTGGCGAGGTGCAGCTCGACGTTGCCGCCGGTCTCGCGCCAGATCTCGACCGTGTAGGGGTCACCCGGCGGCACCGGCGGAATTTTTTTGGCTGGCGGCGGCAGCGTGATTGCGGCGAGGCAGAGGTGCTCGTACTTCCGCGCGGGCGGCGCCCCGGGCGCGCGCTGGTAGCGGCACGAGGCCGTCAGGTGCCGGAGCAGGTCGAGCGTCGAGATGTCGGCCCCGTAGCGGTCGATCAGGCTGGCGACGGTGTAGCGGCCCGAGCGCTTGCAGGTCGCGCAGTCGACGTACACCCGACCGTGCGTTGCATCCCTCAGGCGCCTCATTCTGGCGGCCCTCCGTTCGCGAACGAACATGGAACAAGCCTGAGGCGGAGACGCGCTTCAACCGGCGGCGGCCATGTCGCGCGAAGTCGTGGTGGAGCGGTGTGGATGGCGCCCGGAAAGCCGAGACCCGTCAGGCGCTTCGGCCGACCCGAGCGGCGTATTCCCAGACCGGCGGCCCCCAGGTCTGACCCGGCTTCGTCCGGTAGCCGCTGAACCGGTCGAACACGATCCGGTCCGCCTCCACGCCAACGACCTTGCTGTCGTTGACCATCAGCGCGCCGGCATACTCGACCTGCAGGAAGCCGTGCTCCGGGTGCACGCCGAACAGCTGCTCCGCGGTCCAGCCCAGCCGGTGCGCTTCGGCGCCGTGCTAGTCGAGGAAGGCCAGTGCATTGGCCCGCATCGCCGCCCACCGCGTCGGGGTCAGACACCGGCACGGCGAGGCGTGCTCGGACAGGCGCTCGATCTAGTCACGCCAGGAGGCGACGGCGGGCGGGAGGTCGGACATGCCGGGGCGGTAGCGCGAGAGGGTTAATGGGAAGTCAACCCGAAATGGGCACCTGCGCTCGCTTCTCTGAGGCGGGATTGCCACCTTCGTAGTGAACCATCCCGGTTCATCGCCCGTGACGCTCCGTGTGCCTCGTCGCAGTTCATTCCGACACGATATCTTTGGGCCGTCTACGAGACTCGAATGGCCCTTTTCGCGATCATAGCCCCATCCAACTCGCTGCCCCTTGCGGCTGCCATGGAGCGTGAGTTCCCAGGCGACTATTTCACGATCGCTCCGGGCCAGTTCGCCGTGTTCGTCCCTAGTGGGACGACGCAAGAGATCGCCCGCAGGGTCGGCGCTGAAGGCCAAGTTGGACATTTCATGGTGTTCCCGCTGACCAATTGGTGGGGTGGCACCGAAAGGATCTATGGGAGTGGCTGTCCGCAAAGGCGACGGCATGAGCGCGGGGCAGGATCCGGGTTCAGGGCCGCCTCCGTCGGCTCAAAGCGGGCAGCCAATTGAGCTGTACCCTATGACCGATATCCGCTTCGTCATGATGCTCATCGGAGACCTCAATGCGAAGGTTGACCGCCTGATCGCAGATGTCGGCGAGCAGAACAAGAAGCTCAGCGATGTGCGCGACAAGATTACCTTCGTTCGGGGCGCGGTGTGGGTTCTCGGCGGATTAATGACGCTGCTGACGGTTGGCCTCGGCTGGTACTTGAAAGAGCACCTTCAGATCACCCTGAAGTAGGGGCGCCATCAATTAGCAGCGTTGGACAAAGCAGTTGCCCGCTCGGCCCCGCCCCGATCTGCTCACGGGGCGGGGAGCGCCTAATCTCAGCAGCGTGTGAGCCGAGCCGATACGCAACTTGAGTCAGAGCAGTATGGCCGGCGGGCGCTACCAGATCCGCCCGTAAAGAGAAGGCGGCGCTTCTGTGCTGAAGAACATTCAGGGTCGATACCATTTGTTAACCAGCCTTGTTCACGCCTGATTGAGCATAGGCTGGAGTGAGTCGTGTCCCCGCATTTCGCTTTTCCACCCGGATCCTCCGAGATTGGGTTTAGTGAGATACGCGGTGCACCTACAGGCACTGACCTTCAATACGTTCTAACCCTAACCCATCGGCTTAGCGAAGAAGTGCTTTGCGCCAAATTAAGTGGGAGGAAACCTTTAGAACAACATATAACGAAATTAGTCATTATTGCAATAGAGCTGAAAAAAATAGGCGTCCAATACCCTACCTCATTGAAATACGCTTTAGATATACCCTCTCAGGCAAGCGCAGCAGAGCTGGGCGAGTCCGAACGTTTGGGTAAACTTAAGGGGTACGTCGAAGCAGTCACATCGGAACATGTGCAAGGCTGGGCTTTGAATGAGGGATTGGCCGGCAAGGCGGCCGAACTCGAAATAGTAGTGAACAGAGTTCCGGTAGCCGTCGTCAGCGCGAATATATTCCGAGGGGATTTGGCTGAGGCAGGCTTAGGATCAGGTTATCACGCTTTCATGCACAGGTTTGATGCTTCAATTTCTCTGATCCAAAACAAAAAAGTCGTAGTTCGGCGGCGCTCTGATAGAGCTCTGCTTCAGGCAATATTAGACTGAATCGAAACACGTGTCGGCCATGAGAAAGCCCGCGCCGGCGGACCGGGCGAGCTTACGACTTCACCAAGTCCGCAAATCTTTCTCGGCCTGGTACGCTGGAGGCTTATGCATCCCTCGGGCGACGAGGCTGGACCAGAGGACAGCTGCCGCCATGATGCCGAGCGGTGCAGCGACGGTGAGAACGAGGGTCAGGGCCATGGATAAATGGTCTGATGGACTGAACCTGGAGTCCAGCCCAGGATGCCGATTATAGGTTGTTTTCGGTCGGTTGATGCATCCAAATCACGTGTGCGCGCTCAAGGCTTGTGCGCACAAAAAGGCCCCGCGCGGCGGTGCCGGCGGGGCTGAGTAGATCCCTGGGAGGAATGCCGGATCGTCGCAAGCGGTGGGCCAATTAGGCGCAGTCAGCGCTTGCGGCGCAGCGCGGGATGATGGGCCGAGTGCAGATCTCGTTCCGTCGGATCTCCCATGAAGCTGCGCCTGCCGGCGCCGCGATGGCGCGGACCGCCACGGTGCCGGAGCCCCGCCCGCCGGCGATCCGGCTGCCGCTCGCCGCCTAGCGTCGCACGCCCGTCCAGGGACTCGGCAGGGCTCGCCGCGGCGGGCCCTTTCTCGTGCAAGCCGTCCGCGGCTCCCCGGGCGAGACGGATTTTCTGGCGCGGGGCGGATTATCGTGCCTCGGCGCACGTCAACATTCCGACATGCCAAACTTGGAAGAGTTCTCAGGTTCGCCGTCCCCTTCCGTATCCCTTTGCGGGCAGAACGGGCCGTGCGC
The DNA here is from genome assembly GCF_053346095.1 of Methylobacterium sp. A52T. Classification (NCBI taxonomy): domain Bacteria; kingdom Pseudomonadati; phylum Pseudomonadota; class Alphaproteobacteria; order Hyphomicrobiales; family Methylobacteriaceae; genus Methylobacterium; species Methylobacterium sp. A52T. The sequence continues at coordinate 57,994 of NZ_JBKFBI010000005.1, forward strand.
GGGCGGCGGCCCGCCAACTGGCGGCGACCGGGCCCGAAGGGCTGTACCGCGGCCGGCACGAATCTCGAGATGATGTGAGACAGGGCACAATATAATCTGCGCTCAGGCTCAGATTTTTTCGCTTGCATCGCGCGTTTTTTCTGCCAAAACCGCGAAGCTTATCTTCTGGATTGGGGTTTATACATGCGTATGCTCGCAATCGGCGCAGTTCTCGCCGTTGTCATGCCTCTCGCCGCGCAGGCCCAGGACGCCGGCGACGCCGCGGCCGGCGAGAAGGCGTTCGCCCCCTGCAAGGCGTGCCACAACTTCCAGAAGAACGGCGTGGGTCCCGACCTGAAGGGCGTCGTCGGCCGCAAGGCGGGCACCTACGAGGGCTACAACTACTCCGCCGCCCTCAAGAACTCCGGCATCACCTGGGACGAGGCCAACCTGCACGAGTGGCTGAAGAACCCGAAGACGAAGGTGCCCGGCAACAAGATGATCTTCCAGGGCATCGCGGACGACAAGAAGATCAACGACCTCATCGCCTATCTGAAGACCCAGTCCTAAGTCGGACAGGTCCCGGACCGAGGATCCGCGCGGTCTCTCGCCGCGCATCCGCTGCGATCGACCCCGCCCGGCCTGGCCGAGCGGGGAATTTGTCGTTGCTTCGAGAGCAGTCGGCAAAAATAGTCTTGGTTTCTCTTCGCGAGAGCTTCCCATCGCGCAGGAAGATGCTACTCTAGGCGCAGTCGCTCGGCGTAACGCACCGGGCGTCCTCAACCTTCAGCCCCGCCGGCACCCGCCGCGCGGGGCTTTTTCGTGACTCAGCGCCCGCTGCCGGAGGACAGGCTCGACCCGACGCTCCCGGAAAGCTGGCTCGGCGTTCCGAGCTGGGTGCCGTTCGGGTTGGTGTCCAGGCTGAGATCAGGGGACACGAGGCCGCCCGGCGCGGGGTTGGTCGACTGGGCCGGCTCGAAGGCCTGCCGGCCGCCGGCCAGCGGGATGACGACCCGGTCCTGCCGGATCGTGGTCTCGCAGAGACCCTGGCAAATCGGGACCGTGAGGTCGGTCTCCTGGCAGATCGCCTTCATCTCGCCCCGGATGCACGTGCAGCGGCACAGCGCCGAGGCGGGAGCGGGCAGCGCCAGCAGAGCGGCGGCGAGCATGAACAGGCGCATGATGATCGACCTCATTGCCCGCGACTGGGCGATCGGGGCTCGGCGGAGCTCATAGCACGGCGCGCCCCTGAGCCCGAACGCGCCGGCGCTCCGGAAGCCACTTCGCGGGCCGGAAAGGCTCGTCGCTCAGCCGGCCGTGACGCGACGGTAGCTCGCCGCGAAGGCCTCGGCGGCCTCGCGCGTCAGATCGGTCACCACCAGTCCGGCGGTGTAGACGGTCCACCGTCCGTTCTGATCTTCCGTGATGCAGATTTCGGCCATCGGGCACCTCCACTCCACGCCACAACAAAGCCGAGCGAACCTGACGAGTTCCTGAACCACGCCGGGCGATCAAGCCTCCGGCGCGCCGTCCTCCCGGAGGATACGGACGGGCCGGAAGGCGCGCGCGGACACCGCGGCCTCGACCCAGGCGCGGGCCGCCGCGGCCGCGGGGTGATCGGCGAAGGCGGCCGGGCGCGGCGGCCATTCCGACCCGGATTGGACGACGTAGCCGCGCGTGCCCGCGGCGCAGGGGCCGACGTAGCCGAAGACCTTCCCGGTCCCGTCGACGAGGTCGGTGCAGTGGACCGGCCCCTCGGTCCAGCGGAGATCGGCCATCCTCACCCCCCACGGTCTCGCCCCGTGCTCAACCCTGTCAGCGGTCCGGGGACGCGCTCCGCGCGGGCCGAGGCGAGTCGACGCCGGCGCGGACCGCCCCTATACGCGCCCGGCGGCCGGATCGTCATCGGCGCCTTCCGAGCCCGCAGAGGGATCCGGCGTGGCTGACGGAGCGGCAGACGGTTCAGGGGAAGGCCCGGCGGACCGCTCGGCGGACAGCGTGGCGATCGTCGGCCTGGGCTATGTCGGGCTCCCGCTCGCCCTGGCGTTCGGCCGGGGGCTGCCCACGATCGGCTACGAGCGCGCCGCCGACAAGGTGGCGGCCTACCGGGCCGGGCACGACCCGGCCGGGGAGATCGACGCGGAGGCGTTCCGGGCCGCCGCACAGCTCACGATCACCGACGACCCGAACGCGCTGGGCGCGGCGGACGTGATCGTCGTCACGGTCCCGACCCCGGTCGACGCGGCCCAGTGCCCCGATTTCGACCTGCTGGTCCGGGCCTCGGACCTCGTCGGCCGGCACATGCGGCCGGGCGCGACCGTGGTGTTCGAATCGACGGTCTATCCCGGCGCCACCGAGGAGGTCTGCATCCCGGTCCTGGAGCGGGCCTCGGGCCTGCGCTGGAAGACGGATTTCTTCGTCGGCTACTCACCCGAGCGGATCAACCCGGGCGACCGGGAGCACAGCCTCGCCCGGGTGGTGAAGATCGTCGCCGGCGACACGCCCGAGACCCTGGAGCGGTTAAAGGCCCTCTACGGGTCGATCATCGAGGCGGGGCTCCACGCCGCCTCGTCCATCCGGGTGGCCGAGGCCGCCAAGGTCATCGAGAACACCCAGCGCGACCTGAACATCGCGCTCATGAACGAGCTGTCGCTGATCTTCGACAAGCTCGACCTCGACACGCAGGAGGTCCTCGCGGCGGCGGGGACCAAGTGGAACTTCCTGCCGTTCCGCCCCGGGCTGGTCGGCGGCCACTGCATCGGCGTCGACCCGTACTACCTGACCCACAAGGCCGCAATGATCGGCTACCATCCGCAGGTGATCCTGGCCGGGCGGCGGATCAACGACAGCATGGCGGCCCACGTCGCCCGCGGCACGGTGAAGCGGATCGTCCGGCGCGGCGGGACCGGGCGGGCGCGGGTCGTCGTCCTCGGCCTGACCTTCAAGGAGAACTGCGCGGACCTGCGCAACTCGAAGGTCGCCGACCTCGTGCGGGAGCTGGAGGAATTCGGATGCGCCGTGTCGGTCCACGATCCCCGCGCCGGCGCGGCGGAGGCCCGGGCCGAGTACGGCATCGCCCTCGTCGACTGGGCCGACCTGCCCACCGAGGCCGACGCGGCCGTGATCGCGGTCCCGCACCGCGACTACGCCCGATTCGGCCCGGAGGCGATCGCCGCCTGGGTGAAGCCCGGCGGCCTGATCGTGGACGTGAAGGCGCTCTTCGAGAAGGCGCCGTTCGCGCGGCTGGGCTACGAGGTCTGGCGGCTGTGACGGCGGCCGCACCGAGGCCGCGACAGCGGCGCGACGCACAGCCAGAAGCGCGGCGCAGAACGCGGCGAGAAGCGCGACACGACCCGCGATCATCCGGACGACGAGGGAAGACGCCATGGACGAGACGGGCCACGAGAACCGGCCACCCGCGCCCAGCGACGCGGCAGCGCTCGCGGAGCGGCACACCCGCTACCCCGACGCGCAGATCCGCACGATCCTGAACGGCACGCGCACGATCGCGCTGGTGGGCGCCTCGGCGAATCCGGCGCGCCCGAGCTGGATCGTCCTGAAATACCTGCTCGACCGGGGCTACGCTGTGACGCCGGTCAATCCCGGCCTCGCCGGCCAGGACCTGCTCGGGCGCCGGGTGGCCGCCTCCCTCGCCGAAGTCCAGGCCGGGCTGGGCGACCAGCCGATCGACATGGTCGAGATCTTCCGAAACTCCGCCGCCGCCGGGCCGCTGGTCGACGAGGCGCTGGCGCTGACGCCGCCGCCGAAGATGATCTGGATGCAGCTCGGCGTGCGCGACGACGCGGCCGCCGCCCGGGCCGAGGCGCGCGGACTGACGGTGATCATGAACCGCTGCCCCAAGATCGAGTACGGCCGGCTCTCCGGCGAGATCGGCTGGACCGGCGTGAACTCCCGGATCCTCAGCGCCCGGAAGCCGGTGCTGGCGGCCAGGGGCGTCCAGAAGCTGACCATCGCGGAGCGGGGCCGGCGCTCCGACGGCTAGTGGTACTCTGGTACCTCAGCCGCCAACACGTTGAATAAAATAGCTTTTCCGTGATCTTAAACTTCCCTGTTGACCCAGCGTCCGGGGCCGTCTATGCACCCGGCACCGCCGCCGCGTGTGCCCCACGCGGCGGCTCGTTTTTCGGCACCCCGATGTCCGCGGATCCCGACGCGTCGGGGTCCGGTCCGTCGGAACCCCTGGGATTTGGCTATGAAGACCACCTCGCTGAAGCCCGCCGAGGTCGACAAGAAGTGGATCGTGATCGACGCGGAGGGCCTCGTCGTCGGCCGCCTCGCGTCGATCGTGGCGATGCGCCTGCGCGGCAAGCACAAGGCCGCCTACACGCCCCACGTCGATTGCGGCGACAACGTCATCGTCATCAACGCCGAGAAGGTGAAGTTCACCGGGCGTAAGTACAATCAGAAGAGCTATTTCTACCACACCGGCTATCCGGGCGGCATCAAGGAGCGGACTGCCAAGTTCATCCTCGAGGGCCGATTCCCCGAGCGCGTGGTGGAGAAGGCCGTCGAGCGCATGCTGCCGCGCGGCCCGCTCTTCCGCCAGATCCTCGGCAATCTCCGCGTCTACAAGGGCACCGAGCACCCGCATGAGGCCCAGCAGCCGCAGGCGCTCGACGTCGGCGCCCTCAACCGCAAGAACGTGAGCGCTTGATCATGGCGACCCTGCAGTCCCTCGCCGACCTCAACCGGTCGAACACCGGCGCGGTCGACCCCGCCAATGAGGCCCCCGTCCACGTCCAGAAGCTGGACGCGCAGGGCCGCGCCTACGCCACCGGCAAGCGCAAGGACGCGGTCGCTCGCGTCTGGATCAAGCCCGGCAACGGCACGGTCACGATCAACAAGCGCCCGGTGGAGACCTACTTCGCCCGCCCGGTGCTGCGCATGATCCTGCGCCAGCCGCTGGAGATCGCCGGCCGCGTCGACCAATACGACATCACCGTCACGGTGGCGGGCGGCGGCCTCTCCGGCCAGGCCGGTGCGGTGCGCCACGGCCTGTCGAAGGCCCTGACCTACTACGAGCCGGAGCTGCGCGCCCCGCTGAAGCGTGAGGGCTTCCTCACCCGCGACGCCCGCGTGGTCGAGCGCAAGAAGTACGGCCGCAAGAAGGCCCGCCGCAGCTTCCAGTTCTCGAAGCGCTGATACCCGGTCACACCGGTGTCACGGAGAGGGCGGTTCCTGCGGGAGCCGCCCTTTCGCGTTTTCACGCCGCAGCACGGTCGTTGACAGGCTGTCGCACCGCGCGCACCTGATTCCCGGCCGCGGTGCCCGACTCGGGCGACAAGGCATTTTTCTAGAGAGCGAGACGAGCGATGTCTGGCGCAGGCGCGACGAAGCCCACCGTGTTCATCGACGGAGAGGCCGGCACGACCGGTCTCGGCATCCGCGAGCGCCTGGAGCGCGACGGGCGGGTCGCCCTGCGCAGCATCGCGCCGGAGCACCGCAAGGATCCGGCGGCGAAGCGCGCGCTGCTCGCTGAGGTCGACCTCGTCGTGCTCTGCCTGCCGGACGAGGCCGCCAAGGAGACCGTTGCGCTGGCCGACAGCCTGCCCGGCGGCGGCCCGCGCGTCCTCGATGCCAGCACCGCCCACCGGGTCGCGGAGGGCTGGACCTACGGCTTCCCGGAGCTGACCCGGGAGCAGGGCGCGGCGGTGGCCCGCGCCCGGCGGGTCGCCAATCCGGGCTGCTACCCGACCGGCGGCGTCGCGCTCCTGCGCCCGCTGGTGGAGGGCGGCCTGATCCCGGCCGACCACCCGATCAGCGTGAACGCGGTCAGCGGCTACAGCGGCGGCGGCAAGAGCATGATCGAGGCCTACGAGCAGGGCACGGCGCCGCCGTTCCAGCTCTACGGCCTCGGCTTCGCCCACAAGCACCTGCCGGAATTGCAGCGCTACAGCGGACTCACCCGGCGGCCGATCTTCGTGCCGTCGGTGGGCAACTTCCGACAGGGCATGCTGGTGAGCGTGCCGCTCCACCTCGAGACGCTGCCGGGCCGGCCCACGGCCTCCGACCTCGAGGCGGCCCTGCGCGACTGGTACGCCGGTCAGAGGCTGGTGGAGGTGGTGCCGGGCGCCGGAACCGGTGCGCACCGCGAGAAGATCGAGCCGGAGGATCTCAACGACACCGACCGGCTGGAGCTGCGCGTGTTCGGCTCGTCCGAGCACGGGCAGGCGGTGCTGGTGGCGCGCCTCGACAATCTCGGCAAGGGCGCCTCCGGGGCGGCCGTGCAGAATCTCGGGCTGATGCTCGGACTCGACGGCTAGCCGACGGGCACGCCCCGTCGCCCTGCGACGGGGTCACCGAACACGCGTCCGCCTCGACAGAGTGGGCTCGGCCGGCGAAGAGAGGCGCTCGGGGGCTCGGGGCGCGGGCCCCGAACCGCTCCCTGCGCAGCGCGAGACGCGATGAACGGCGACCTGATCGATGCGGCGTTCGGCCGGCCCTGGCACGGCGCGGCACCCGCGGCCGGCCCGACCGACCGCCCGACCGTACCGCTAGGCTTCCAGGTCGATCTCGGCTTCCGCTGCCCGATCCGCCGCGTCGAGATCGCGGCCACCTCGACTTCGCCGCCGCTCCTCACCCTCTCCGACGATGGGCAGGCCTGGCGCGAGGCCGACCTCGACGCGGCCCGGAGCGGGGCCGAGGTCATGGTGCTGGTGCCCGGGGAGGGCGCCTGGGCGCGCCACGTCCGCGTCATCCCGGACGGGCCCGCCGGAAGCCCGCCGCCTGCGGTGCGGGTGCTGTGCGATCGGGCGGATTTCGACCTCATCGCCCTGCGGCGCGTGCTCGACGTGCCCTTCGACATGGCCGACGAGCGGCCCGGCGCGAACGCTTACGTCTCCTACCGCCTCGTCAGCGCCGAGCGGCCGCGCTCCCGCGCCCTGGTCGGACTCGCGCTCTACGAGTGCGGCGCCTTCGGCAACTGCCTGATCCAGCTGCTGCTCGCGATCGGCATCGCCCGCAACCTGAACCTGAAATACATCAAGCTCCCGGCCGCCGACCGGAGCGAGGTGATCGGCCTGACAGGCCCGCTGGCCTGCGGCGGCCTCACCTTCATCCCCGGCTCGGAGCCGCTGCCGGAGGCGGGCGCCTTCCTGTCGGGGATGTACTTCGACCTCGGGATCCAGCAGCTCGCCGGCATCCTCGGCCCCGACGAGACCCGGGACATCGTGCGGACCTGCATCCGACCGCTGTTCAACCGGCTGCCGGCGAGAATCCCCGCCAAGCCCGACGACGAGCTGCTGATCCACATCCGCTCGGGGGACATCTTCAGCACCTGGGTGGCGCCGACCTACCCGCAGCCGCCGCTCGCCTTCTACCAGATGGTGATCCGGCGGCTCCTGGCGGAGGGCCGCATCGCCCGGATCAAGATGGTGTTCGAGAACCGGCTCAACCCGGTGATCCCGGTGCTGGAAGCGTGGATCGCCGAGATCGGCGTGCCGCTGACGACCCAGAGCGGCTCCCTCATCGACGACGTCGCGGCGCTGATGAACGGGCGCTACCTCATCTTCGGGCTCGGCACGTTCGGGCCGGGGGTGTGCCAGCTCTCCGAGCACGTCGAGCAGGTCTTCTACTTCGCCTCAGGCTGGCCGCAGCATTTCAAGAGCATCCCGACCATCGGGCGGGTCGTGGAGGTGCTGGACGTCGCCGGCGGCTACACGAAGGTCGGAGAGTGGGACAACTCGCCCGAGCGCCGCGCGCTGATGCTCGCCTATCCGGCCGAGAACCTCGCCTTCGACGACGCCTGAGCCCGGCCCCGCCGCGGCCGCCTTGCCGAAGCCGGCAAAACCGGTGACAAGCCCTCGAGCCACCGCCGGAGGACAGACTTGGCCAGCGCTGACCCATCCCCGGAAGCCCTGTGCGTCAACGCCTTCGACATGCACCGGGCCGAGGTGCTGATACGGCTGCGGCGCCGGTTCCGGCCGCGCCACACCACCCTGGTCAGCTTCGCCGCCAAGTACCACTACGTCGAGAGCCAGCGCCGGCTAGTGGCCTCGGCCGCCGCCACGGGCGATTTCGACACGATCGAGAGCTGGTCCCCCGACCGGCTGCGCGAGACGCCGTTCTACCGGGAGCACCGCGAGATCCTCGACCGGTCCCGGGGGGCCGGCAACTGGGCCTGGAAGCCCTACGTCATCGCCGAGGCACTGGAGAAGCGCCGCGACGGCGATTTCATCGTCTTCAGCGACACCGGCATGCAGGCGGTCGGCGACGACCCGCTGCCGCCGGTGGCGCCGCTGCTCACATGGCTCGACGGCTCGGAGCGCCGGGTCGCGGTCGGCGTGCTGCACGGGAAGCCCCAGCGGGCCTGGACCAAGCGCGACTGCTTCGTGCTGATGGACTGCGACGCGGCGCGCTACTGGGACGCCGACCAGATCCAGGCCTCCTGGATTGCCTTCATGGTGAGCCCCGCCACCCGCCGGCTCGTGGCCGAGTGGCTGCGCTACGCGGGCGATCCACGGGTCGTCACCGACATCCCGAACCAGATGGGGCTGCCGGATCTCGAGGGCTTCATCGACCACCGCTTCGACCAGAGCATCCTGTCGAACCTGATCTACAAGCTCGAGCTGGAGATCCCGCCGCTGCGCCAGCCGTCCAAGCAGATCCGGACGCTGATCGACGAGATGGAGATGGACACGCTGGTGGCGATGCGCCCCTCCGACAACATCGCGCTGGGCAAGACCTGGACGGCGAGCTCCGCCTCGCCCTGGTCGGGCACCAGCGGCACCTACGGCGAGCGCACCACCGGCGACCCGTCCTTCTTCTTCCACACCGGGCTCGACCGGGATCCCTGGTTCGTCCTCGATCTCGGCGCGGTCGAGCGGGTCTCGGAGATCCGGATCTACAACCGGTGGGGGCAGCTCAGCGAGCGGGCGCAGCTGATGCGGGTCTGGCTGGGCGAGACCGACGGCGATTACCGCCTCGTCTTCGACGCCGTGGACGCCCACTGCCATCCCGGCCTGCCCCTCCACCTGCGGTTCGACAACGCGCGATTCCGCTACCTCAAGATCGATCTCGACGAGGAGCAGCACCTGCACCTCGACGGGATCGAGATCTTCGCGGCGCGCTGACGCCGTCCCGGATCGCGACGGCATGGGCACGCCGATGCAGGACAAGCCGCTGTTCCCGTTCGGGCCGATCCTGTTCTTCGGCGATTCGGTCACGGCGGAGCTGGTCGCCGAGACACCGGTGCTCTTCTCCGGACCCCAGACGGTCGCGCGCGGAATTGCCGGGCAGTCGATCCGGGACATGGGCCGCCGGCTCCGCTCCGAGATCGCCCTCTACGGTGCCCGCGGCCTCCACCTCATCGGCGGCCGCGACGACATCCTCAGCGGCAGGGGCGTACCGTCGCTGGACAGCATCGTGGCCGACTTCGCCGCCATGCTGCAGGACGCGCGCGACCTCCACGTGCGGACCTGGGTCGGCTCGATACCGCCGGTTGATCCGGCCTCGCCGGCCGCGGCCGGCTTGCCGATCCCGCTCATCGGGCAAGTCAACGCGTGGCTGCGCGATCACGTGCAGGCGTACGGGGCGCAGTTCATCGATTACGACGCCGTCCTGGCCACCGAAGCGGGTGCGCTCAGGCCCGGTCTCAGCGACGACGGCGTCCGGCTCAACGCCGTCGGCTACGCAGCGCTCAGGGACTTGATGATGGCGGCTCTGACCGCCCCGGGCGTCGAGCAGATCTGGGCCCCGCCGGAGAGCGAGGATGCGGCGCGCCGGCGCAAGTTCCTGCACCATTTCGGCTATCTCGACTCGAACACGCGCTATCCGAGCCCGTTCATCCAGTTCGCCGGCAAGCCGGGGGCGAGCCATTACGGCGTCCCGTTCGACGCCGACGGCTTCCTGAACGCCGCCCCGATCGTCGAGCGCAAGCCGGAGGGCGAGACCCGGATCCTGGTCGTCGGCGACTCGACCACGATCGACGGCGGCGACATCGCCAACACCCTGCCGGGCCGCCTCGAGCGGATCCTGCGGGCGGGCGGCCTCGACAGCGCGAAGGTCTACAATTTCGGGGTGATGTCGAGCTGCCTCACGCAGATGACGCACCTGATCTGGTCGCGCCTGGTGACCTACAGCCCCGACGCGATCCTCGTGCTGAGCGGCAGCACCGACCTGTTCCAGCCCTGGACCTACGATCCCCGGCCGGGCCACCCCTACAACGCCTTCATCACCCAGCGACTCTACGACCACTTCTTCGACACGCACGATCCCCGCGCCCGCGAGGACGGCCTGTCCTACGAGGCACTCATCACGCTGATCTACGAGGAGCTGAAGCGGCTGCGGGTCGAGGTGGGCTGGCAGAGCCCCGGCTGGGAGGACGCGATCGTCCACCATTACGAACTGGCGGCGCACCGGCTGACCAAGCTGTCCCACGACCACGGGGTGCCGATCGTCAGCGTCCTGCAGCCGACGATCCTGCGCAAGCGCCACCTCACCGAGGTGGAAAGCGGCGTCGCCTCGGGGGCGTTCCTGGCCTATCTCGACCGGCAATACGCCAAGCTGGAGGCGTTCACCGCGCAGCTCGCGGCGCGGCGCCCGTACCGGCGCACTTTCACGGCCCTCGACCTCAGCGGCATCTTCCGAGATCGGGAGGAGGGAACCTTCTACGACATCGTCCACTACGACGATCCCGCCCGCGAGATCGTTGCGACTCGCTTGGCCGCCGAGATCCGCGGCGCTCTGGACCGGGCCCGCACCCGCACGCCGCTGGCCCGGGTGCGCCACCTCCTCGGCGGTCGGCGGCGATAGGGCCGGCTCCAAGGGCGCCACCCAGCGTGTCGCGACGCCCCGCCCGCGATCAGCCCTGCTCGGCCGCCCGCTTCACCCGGTGGGTGAAGATCACCGAGAGCCAGGGTACGACCTCGTGCTCGACCTCGATGGAGAGCAGCACTTCGAGGTGGAGCGCGTAGGGCAGGGTGAAGCGGAAGCCGCAGCGGGCCTCCTCCATCGTGGTCGGCATATCGCCCAGCACCGCCGCGATCACGTCCGGCCGGTGGACGTCCGCGGGGATGTGCTGGACCTCGCCGTCGGCCTCCACGATCAGCGTCGCCTTGGCGCGGCTCGCCGAGACGACCCAGCCGGCCAGCACCACCTGCCCGTCCTGGATCTCGGCCCAGACCCGGTCCTGGGGGGCCTCCAGGTTCGCGCGGGCGAAGGAATCCGGCAGCTCGCCGTCGAGCTCGGCCACCGTGCAGCCGACCTCGTACTTCTCGAAGCCGCGCCCCTCGCCGAAGATGCCGGCGAACTCCTTCTGGTACTGCGCGATGCGGGCGTTCTTGATGTCTTCCGGCAGGCCCGACCACTGGCCCTTCTCTTGGACCGTGTAGACCGAGAGCAGCTCCCGCAGGAACGCGATCCGGCCCTTGTCGGCGACGTAGAGGTTCATCAGCCAGTCGGCCGCCGAGGCGTTCGCGTAATAGGCTTCCGGCACCCGGCGCAGGGCCTCGGCGCGGTAGAAGCAGCACGAGAAGTTGGCGGTGAGCGGCGAGTTGGCCAGGACCGGGAAGCTGATCGTGCCGGTCGGATAGCGGCCCTGCTCGTCGTGCGGGACGTAGGAGCCGGTCGCCGGGTAGTGGAGCAGCACCCAGTTGAAGCACATGTCCAGCTTGCGGTCGTTGCGCAGCATCCGCATCTGCATCGCGATCTTGCGGTCCGACAGCCAGTAATCGTCCGCCTCGCAGAAGGCGATGTACCGGCCCGTGCAGGCGGCGAGGCAGTCCTGCATATTGCGCAGCATGCCGAGATTGTGCGGCCGGGGCCGCACCGCGATCCGCTCCGGGTCGCGCGCCCGGTAGCGCTTGACGATCTCCGCGGTGCCGTCGGTGGACTTGTCGTCGCCGATCACGACCTGCAGCCGGAACAGCCCGCGCTGGCCCAGCACCGCGTCGAGGCAGCGGCCGATATCGGCGGCGTGGTTGTAGGCCGTGACGATGACGCTGACGGTCAGCTGCTCCAACAGCCACGCGCGCAGCGCCTCCGGCTCTCCTGAAAGGTCATCCGGCGCGTCGAGGCCCATGTCGCTCAAGGCGTCCCGGGCGATGTCGGGATTGGCCTCGATCAGGCGGCCGAGGCTCGGCACGTCCTCCTCGTCGAGATAGGCCTCGGCCAGCCGCCGGAAGATCGACTTCTGCGCGGCCTCGTAGCCCGCCGCGTAGCGGCCGCCGAAATGGCCGCGCAGCTTGCGGAAGAACGCGATCTCGGAATTGCCGAGCTTCTTGTGCCGGGCGAGTTCGGTCGCGTAGGTCGCCCACATCCCGGCGGCGTGCTTGCGGTAGACCGCCATCACATCCGGCAGGAAGCCGACGCGCCCGACCTCGGCGTGCATCAGGTGGACATACCAGTCGCCGGGGGCGATGCCCTCGTCGAACACGAACGCCTCCTCGCCGTGGTAGCGCCAGCGGTAGAGCACGCTGTTGGTCTGGACGAAGTTGTGCGCCACGAGATCCGACAGCGACGGCTGCGGGCTGCACTGCTTCGGGTACAGCTCTTCGACCCCCGGCATGTCCTCGTAAACGACGCGCACCCGATGGAAGCAGAGGGTGAATTCCGGGCGCGCCCGCAGGAAATCGACCTGTTTCTGGAGCTTGCGCGGGTCGGTCCAATAATCGTCGCCCTCGCAGATCGCCACGAACTCGCCGCGGGCGCGCGCCGTAAGGTCGGCGAAGTTGCGGTTCGGCCCGAGATTCTCGCTGCGCAGGACGGCCACGAGGTTGGGGTGGCGCGCGGCGTACTCGGCGATGATCTCGGCGGTCCCGTCCGTGGAGCGGTCGTCGCCGACCAGCAGTTCGAAGGGGAAGTCCGTGGCTTGGCCGAGGATGCTCTCCAGCGTCTGGCGGATGAAGGCCGCCTGGTTGTAGCTGATGCACAGGACCGAGACGACCGGCCGGTTCCAGGCCGGCGCGGGCTGGGTCTCGGCGCGCGTCCGGATCCAGGCCGCGAAGGGATTGACGAAGCTGCCGTCGAAGGTCTCGTCCGGCGGCGCGGTGAAGTCGGCCCGGGGCAGACGCCCGAGCCGGGCGCCGTACTTCACGTAGTGCTCGAGGGGCGACAGGTCGGTCAGGGCGACATCGGGATAGCGCGTCGCGTAGCCGATATGGTCGAAGAGGCCGCTGGCGTAGATCGTGGCGAAGTCGTCCTGCCACGGCTCGAGCGCGGGTGCGATCTCTTCTGCACCGTCCTGCATCGATCAGATCCCTTGAACGCGCGCCAGCGAGCAGCTTCCCCAGACTCCCCTCAGAGGGTGCTGGGGAGGCGCCCTTCCTCGGAGCCGTGATTGTAGTAGTGGTGCGTCGGATCGGCCCCGGCATTCGCGACGTCGTCGTTACACGCGAGGTAGAACTGGCGGTCGAACAGACCGGACGTTTCCAGCCAGCCGAGCATCGTCGCCTCGGGCACGACGGGAGCGCGGTCGGGGGAAGCCGAAGCGGCCTCTCGATAGAGTTGCGCGAACCGGGCGATCCGAGCCGCAACCTCCTTAGCGGCAGGCCTGCGCACCGAGGAGGCGACGACGCTCGATTGCTCGCCGGGGCGGCGGCGTTGCAGATCGGCTTCAGCTAACCGTACCAAGCGGGCGAGTTCGCCCTGCGCCTCTTTGAGCCGTGCCTGAGTCTCGGCGAGCTCGGCCCGCAGCGCTTCCACGTCCTCGCTCAAGGTCGGCTCCGTCTCAGTCGCGGCGCCCGGCTGGTCTCGGGCATGTAGCCGTCAGCGGGATCGGCATGAGGCCGGCGCGACGGGGCACCCCAGTCGGGTCGGGCCGGCTGTACGATCGGCTCCAGGACCGGTCAACCCTACATCCGGGGCGCCACACTCATTAGGCGGGCGGTCACGCCGCCAGCCCAGCAGCCTCCTCGGACTCTGCGTCGAGGTCGTCTTCCGGGCGCGGAAGTCGCCGGCCGACCACCAGAAGGAGGAGTGCGGGGACGACAAGGACCAAGGCGAAGCCGAGGATCCCGATATGCCCGATGAGCCGTCCGTAGAGGCCGCCGGTGACGCCGTCATGCCAGGAGAGTACCGCCATGCCGGCGCCGGCGGCGACGAGTAGCACGGGGATCTTGAACCACAGGGGCCAGGGCGCGCGCTGGGTCCGGATAGGCGCCTGCGAGGCGGCCTGCGGCGCCGCGCGCTCCCGCTGCGCCAGGAGCGCCTCAATCTGCTTTTGGAGGTCCACCTGGAGCGGGCTGTTCGGGTCCAGACCGCCATTTTTCGAGGCGGGCTCGGCCTGCGGCCGGACCTCGTCCAATCCTTCTGCCAGGGGTCCTGGAATCGCGGCCTCCGCGGCGACCATCAGGCGCGCCTCGTGTCGGCGCATGAACAGCCACAGCGCGACGGCGCCGAGCAGGACGAAGGCCAGCAGCCCGAGTCCGACCGGACCCATCACGTTCTCGATCGAGCGGCCGCACAGGTAAGCGCCGAACCCCATGATCGAGGCCCAGGCCACGCCGCCGAGGGCGTTGAAGGCGAAGAAGCGGCGCGCATCGAGCTTGTTCACGCCGGCCAGGACTGCCGCGTATGCCCGGAGCATCGCGGTGAAGCGGCCGAAGAACACGATCTTACCGCCGTGCCGACGGAAGAGGTACTGGCCGAGCTTGAGGCGGTCGTGGTCGAGCCCGATCAGGTGCCCCTTGCGCAAGAGCAGCGGCAGCCCCCAGCGGCGGCCGACCCAGTAGCCCGCATTGTCGCCCAGGATGGCGGCGGTAGCGGCGATCGCCACGACGACGGCGATGTTGATGTTGCCGGTGCTGCCGGCATAGGCCGCCGAGGTCAGCAGCACCGTCTCGCCGGGCAGCGGCAGTCCGGCGCTCTCCAAGGTGATAATGACGAAGATCGCCAAGTAGCCGTAATGCGCGATCAAGTCGGCGATCGGCAGATCGTGCAGGAAGGACATGGGGTCTCCTCGCGGATCGATGCCGCGCGCTGTCGCCGACAAACGTGGCCGCTCCGCGGCGGATTGAAGATCCGGCCGATCAGCTGGCGCCGGTGGGCGTGCCTGCCGCCAGCGACTGCGCCAGATGCTCGCGCATCCACGCGATGGTCTCGGTGAGCCCAGTCTGCAGGGGGACGCGCGGTTGCCAGCCGAGTTCAGACCGGATCAGCGCGGTGTCGAGGACGTTGGCCGGCACGTCGGCGGCGCGACTCGGCCGGTGCACACAGGGGAGATTGTCCCGGCCGAAGGCCGCCTTCAGCTCGGTGATGACCTGATGGACGCTCAGGCCCCGCCCGCTGCCGACGTTCAGCACCTTGTGCGGGCCCTGATAGTCGACAGCTCCCAGGAAGGCGTCGCTGACATCGTCGATATGCAGGAAATCGCGCACCACCGAGCCGGTGCCCCAGACCTCCAGCGGCTGGTCGGTGAGGACGCGGTGGATGTAGCTCCCGATCAGCCCCTGGTGCTTGGTGCCAAGCTGGAACCGGCCATACGGATTGGCGATGCGCAGGATCTGGTAGTCGATCCCGTGAAGGTGCCGGTAGAGGTGCAGGGACTTCTCGATCATCAGCTTGCTGATGCCGTAGGCCGAGATCGGGTCAGTCGGCGCTTGCTCGGAGATCGGAATGGCACGGGGAATTCCGTAGATCGCCCCCCCAGAGGACGAGAACACGAGCTTCTTGATCCGGGCCGCGCGGCAGATCTCCAGCAGGTGCAGGGTGGCGATCGGCGCGGCCGAGAGTTCCGCGTATGGGTCCCGGTTGGAACTCTCGGGAACCGATCCTGCGATCAGGTGGAAGACAACGTCTTGGCGATCTACCGCGTTGGCGAGGGCGAGGCGGTCGGCGAACTGGCCGATCATCCGAGCGACGCGCCGGTCCAGGACCTCGGCCTGCGGATGGCTGCGGCTGAAACAGGTGACCTCGGCCCCCGCCTCCGCGAGGCGATTGCACAGGTTCAACCCGAGGAAGCCGCCGCCGCCCAGCACGAGGCAGCGCGCGCCTGCCAGGGCCGGTGCGGGATCGAGCGGTTGCGTGCTCTGCGGGGTCTCGCTCATGTCCGGCTCATGGCCGGTGTTCGACGCCGGACGGGGCCGACGTGTGGGCCGGTGGGGCGCCCCCCGGCAGAGGGTCCGGGTCGGCCGGATTCGCTTCGCGCAGCGCGATCATCCGCTCGACCAGGGCCAGGGCGGATTCCTGGAGCGCCCGCCGGGTCGGCTCGAGCGGGGCCTTTCCGTAGGCCCGGGCCGCCGCATAGGCGGACGCGTAGGCCGCGTCCCAGCCGGCGGCGAGCATTCGCGGACCGGCAGCCTCCAGATGGTCCCGGATGACAACCCAGGCGGCCTGTTGCGCTGCGTCCCAGGCCGCGGCCCGGACGGCGGACCCGGTCTGCCGGAGGGTGAGGTTCGCGACCTTCGCGCGCTTGCGCGCCTGCTCCAGATGATCGCACCAGGCGGCGAGATCGGCGCTATCGGTCAGCGCCGGCCGGTTGGCCAGCGCGTCGCCTTCGACGTTCAGCTTGGCGAGGCGGAACCACGCAGGCAGGTGGGTGCGGACGAGCCAGTCGGCTGCCAGGGCGACCCGCCGGCGCTCCAGCGCCTCCGATCCGTGCGTGCCGACGAGGCGCGGGACGAGCGGCAGGATCAGGTCGTCGCGCGCGTCCTGGGGCAGGCCATCGCTCCAGGTCCGGATGAAAGCGGCGAGGCTCGGCGACGCGCAGGCGGGTTGGTCTGTATGGGGCTCTCCGGCCACGTAGGCCACCGCCTCCAGGGCGCAGAGGCCGGACCCCGCATCCGCGTGCGGTCCGGCCGCGAGCGTCTCGACGCGCGCGAGCCGGTCGGGATCGACGCGGGCGGATGCGTTCGTTCGAGGGTGCTGAAGCTGTGACGCACCGGGATCCGGCCCCCGGACCGGCTGGTCGTCCGCGGACGGCGGCGGGAAGCCGGCCCGGACGCCGGTTGCGACCTCATTCTCGAGGGCTGCCACAGCGGCCAAGACCTTCGCCGGATCGACGGTATAGCTCACGTGGAAGGCGTGCACGCCCGGCTGGTGGAGGGTTTGGCCGCGCAGGAACAGAATCCGGGCGCCCCCAGCCTCGATGTAGCTGGCATAGCCCCGGAAGTTGAACGACAGCTCCTCGTGGATCAGGCCCAGAATGCGGCAGCCGGGCCGGCAGAACAGGGCGTTGCTCAGGGCAGAACTTGACGAGCCCACCACAAGAGCAGCGGAGTGGAACGCCTCGACCTGTTCGAGGAACGACATCGTCTCCGGGTAGATCACCTCGAAGCCCAGGAGAGCCAGCCGCTCGGCGATCTCGGCCTCGTTCATCAGAGCGCGCTGGGCGAAGGCCTTGCGCGAGATGAACAGGCGCCGGTCGGTGCGGCCCGAGAGCACCCCGCGCTCGCGGGCTCGTTCGAGGATTTGAGCGCGCACCGCTCCGAAGACATCGGCCGGCCAGACCGTGTCGTAGAAGGGGCGGCCGGGCTTCACGTCGAAGGGGAAGAAGGCCGGCACCGGCGCCATCCCGAGGCGCCCGAATGCGACCGGCCGCGGCGGCAGCTTGATCACGGGCCTGTCGCGCGTGTCGAGCAGGCGCAAAATCTCCTCATGCGAGGGGGGCATGTGGTCGTCGATACAGAGCGGGATCCCGTCCGGGCAGCGCGGATCGTTGTAGCAGAGCATCCGCGGCACGAACTCGCAGAACCAGTGCCCATAGTTCCGGCTCTGGAGGCCAAACATCATCAGCCCGGCCTCGACCCGGTGCGGATCCTCGGGCACCTCCACGAGGGTGCGCGTGTCGCCGAACGCGGCCATCATGATCTGATCGGGATTGACCCCGTCCTGCAGCAGGATGTTGGGGCGGCGCGGATGCGCGGCGAGGTCGTAGACGAGCGTGTCGCCCGCGATGACGACGTTGCTGCGCGGGAAGGCGTGGGCTCCGTCCAAGAAGGCGAGGTACTGGGCCGGCATGTCGAGCTCGCCCGGCTCGGAGGTGAGGGCAGGGGGCGGCTCAAAGAAACGCAGTTCAGGCAATGCGATCCGGCGCCGCGGCCGTACTTCCGTGTAAGCGGCCCCCCCACCCGCGGCGAGCGCCTCGGCGGTGACGATGTCGTAGGCACGCAGGGGGCCGGAGCCATAGACGTGGCGCGTCGGCTCGTGCAGCTCGATCGCGTCCGCATAGAGCCCCTCCGCAAGCAGCGCGTCGATCTGCAGCCGGCGAAGGTTCCTGACCTTAATACTCAGGCCGCAGCCGTCCTCGGTTGTGACGCCGTCGTCACCGCCGTTCAGCTCGAAAGCCAGCCGGTAGCGTTGCACGCAGGCTTCCGGTTCCTGTCCGCACTCGGCGGCCCAGCCGAGCCGCAGCAGGGTCGCGAGGCCTTCGCGGATGGCGGCGGGATCGCCACCGGCACGCAGTTCGGAGACGAGGGCGGCGGCCTCCGCGTAGCGGCCACGCCTGCAGAGATCGCGCAGCCGCGCGTTGACGGCGGCCAGAGCCCAGCGTTCCCGATCCTCGGTGGCGATCGCGCCAATCAGGTCGTAGGTGTCGGCGACGGCGTCGAGCTGGTCCTCGCCCTCAAGCCGGAACGCCAGCGCCTCGAGGTGCCGCCGCAGGCGCGTCGTGCGGGTGCCGTCGTCACCTTCGGCCAAGAGCGCGCGAAGCCGCTCGAGAACGTCCGGCGCGGTGAGGCGATTGACCGTTCGGATCAGGTCGATGAAGGGCTCCGTCGGCCTCATGTCCGTCCCACGCTCTCCGCGTACGCGCTCGTCCACCGCCACCCTGGCGCGGCGCAAGTCCCGGCGGTCTACTGGAATGGAGGCATGGTGACGAGCCATCCTGGTTCCCGGGCTTTCCGTGATCGCCGGCCCGCCCGTCGATCCGAAACCTCGCCCCTGGAGAGCCCGCGGAGACTCGTGTAAGGGCAGGGCCCACGACAGCCAGGAAAGCCCAGCAGGGGATCCCGCGCATGGACGTTCGCCCGAGTGGCAGGCAGCCGCCAGTGCCGAGCCGGTCGCGGCGCACGACGCGATGACGGTCCGCCTCGTCCTGTACGGTGCGGGCGCCCTCGCGCGCGAGATCGTCGACGCCCTGGAGCGCCTGAACGCGCAGGGCACGGCGATCGACCTGCAGGCGAGCATCGTCGATCCCGGCCTCGACGCGCCGGAGATGTTTCGCGGCCGGCCGGTGGTCCGGGATGTCTGGACCTTCGCGGGCGCCGAAGATCTGCGCTTCGTCGTCGCCCTCGGCGAGCCGGAGCCCCGGGCCCGGGCGGTCGCACATCTGCGGAATGCGATCGGCGCGCGCTTCACTTCGATCATCGATCCCGGGGTGCTGATCGGTGGCAGCAGCCGGATCGGCGTGGGCGCGGTGATCCTCGGGCATTCCTCGGTGACGGCGGATGCGCGCCTGGGCGAGCACGTGCTGATCAATCCGGGCTGCACCGTAGCGCACGACGACGTGCTGGAGGATTTCGCCACGCTGAGCCCCGGCGTCCACTTGGCCGGGCATGTCCGCGTGGGGGAGGGCGCGTTCCTGGGCACGGGGGCCTGCGTGATCCCGAAGATCCGGATCGGGGCCCACGCCGTCGTCGGCGCCGGCGCCGTGGTGATCCGGAACGTGGCGCCAGGCCAGACGGTGTTCGGGAACCCCGCCCGGCCCTTGCCGGCTCGACCTAGACCCCAGACCCCTCCGGCGGCCTGAGGGGCGTGTCGGCGCCTTCCGCGGCGCTGCCTCGGCATGTATAGCGGGCCGCGTCACCGGAGCATGCCGACGAGGATGGTGGCGGCCGACAGCTAGGACGTGTCTCGACGATGATCCCCGTGCTCATTCCAAGCCTGCCGGAGACGGACGCCATCGTCCCCTACCTGCGCCGGATCGATCAATCGCACATCTACAGCAACTACGGCCCGCTCTCCCGCGAATTTACAGCCAGGCTCTGCAGCTTCGTCTCGGAGCGGGCCGGCGGCGCGCCGGTGGCCGCAACGATCACCGGCAACGGCACGAGCGCGATCGAACTCGCCCTGCGCTACCGCATCGGCGGCCGGCGCGGCGAGCTGTGCCTGATGCCCGGCTACACCTTCATCGCCACCGCGCACGCGGCGGTGAATGTCGGCCTTGAACCGTTCTTCGCCGACGTGGATCCCGAGACCCTGTCGCTGACGCCCGCCATCGCCGAGCGGGCGCTGTCGGGGGCCGGGGGCGACGTCGCCGCCGTGGTGGTGGTCAGCCCGTTCGGGGCGCCGATCGACATTCCCGCCTGGGAGGCGTTCGAGGCGGCACATGGCATTCCGGTCGTGTTCGACGCCGCTGCCGCGACGCTGAACCTGACTTATGTCGGCGCGCAGCCGGTCTGCGTGAGCCTGCACGCCACCAAGGCGCTCGGGATCGGGGAGGGCGGCGCGATCCTCGCCACCGATACTGATCTGGTCGCGCAGACCACCGCCATGACCGGCTTCGGCTTCTCGGCGAGCAGACGGGTCTCGGAGGTGCGCGGCGGCAATTTCCGGATCTCCGAATACGACGCAGCGGTCGGCTTGGCGGCCTTCGACGGCCTCGATGCGCGCATCCGGCAGTTGCGGGAGGCCTCGCTCGCCTATGTAGAGGGCTTCGAGCGGATCGGCGTACGCATGCAGCCGGGCTTCGGCACGGAATGGCTGACCATGACGGTCAACGCGCTGTTCGAGCCCGCAGCCGCCGACGCGGTGACGGCGGCGTTCGACGCGGCCGGCATCCAGTGGCGGCGCTGGTACGGGACCGGCTGTCAGGCGCATCCCGCCTTCGCGACGTGCCGGCATGACGGCCTCCCGCAGACGCCGGCCGCCTCCGCGGGCGCCATCGGAGTGCCGTTCTACCCGGCGATCACCCGGGAACAGATCGATGAAGTCTGCGCCTGCGTGGAGCGGGTCCTGGCGACGCGCTGAGGCCCGTCGAGACGACGTTGCGGATCGCGTGAGAGGAACGGTCGGTATCGATGCGGGACGACTTTCGGCGGATCCTGACGCAGGCCAATCGGGCGAACGGTGGCGCCACCCTCGACACGATCGAGGGCACCCTCGCGGCCCTGACGGAGGATCGCGCCGAGACCGCGGCGCAGCACCTCGCGACCCTTGCCTTCCGGTACCAGGGCGAGGGCAGCTTCGATCTGGCCGCCCGCGCCTACGGGCTGGCGGCTCAGATCTCGCGTGCACGGGCCGCGCGGTATGAGCTGGCCGCCATCCGGACAAGCATCGTCGATCGCTGCCGGCGGCAGGCCTTCGACGGGGTGGAGGATCTCCTAGAATCGCTGCGTCGCGCTAAGGCGGCCGCCGGGGACCGCGGGCAGGACGACCCGTCGCTGATCCACATCGCCTGGGATTACGAACTCGCCGGCGATGCCGAGGGCGCGGTGCGCAGCTACCTGCTGGCGCGGATCGCGCGGGACACCCTGGGCGGCCAGGCCATTACGATCGACGGCGACGCAATCGAGCGCAAGATCCGAAACCTGCGCAGCCTGCAGATGACTACGCTCGCCGAAGCGGGCTGTCACGAGGAGGCGCAGGCGCTGCACGAACGGACGCGGACGATCCTCGGGCTCGGGCCGGTGCGGATCTACGACATCGTTTCCGCACGCCAGGCTGCCGCGCAAGGGGAGGGCGACTACCGCGAACTGGTCAGCCCCCGCCGGATCGCCGAGCCCGAGATCCGCTTCCTCGAAGGTCCCGTGGCGCTGACCTCCGTGTGCGGCACCCTGGACGCCCCGCCGCAATACGTCGCCCGGTTCAAGGACTGCCTGACCTTCCCGCGCAGCAACATCGTGCTCCAGGGCAGCCGCCTGATCTACGACCTCGCCGCGCATCCCGACAGCGGCATCGCCGACATCAAGGACGGGAAGAACGCCGATCAGATCATGACGGCCGTCTACGGGGGCGGCCGCGCCCTGGTGGAGGAGCCGGCCGAGGTGCGGATCCTGGACTCCGGCCTTATGATGTTCGGGCTCCAGAGCAGGAACTACGGCCACTGGCTGCTCGAATTCGTACCGCGGATGCTGTGGTTCAACGATCCCGCCTGCCCCGCGGGTTTCCCGATCTGCATCGACGACCACATGCCGGAAACGCATCGGCAGATCGTGGAGCTGCTCGACAGGCGGGGACGTCCGATCCTTCCCCTTCCGGCGCAGGCGGCCCGCTTCAAAGAGCTCGGGGTCGCCCCGGTCCCGACCTTCTTCCCGTTCGACGTTCGACCGGGCGTGCCGGTCTACGACTCGGTGTGGCCGAAGGACATCCTCGGCGCCATGCGGCGCGCCGTGTTCGAGAGGCTCGCAGTGCGGGGGTTGGATCTGCGGCCCACGGGACGGCGGATCGTCCTGTCACGGAAGGGGTTCACGCAGCGCCAGCTCGTTAACGAGGCCGAGATCATCAACGCCCTGGCGCGCTACGGCTTCGAGGTCGTGTACCCGGAAAAACTGTCCTTCGTCGAGCAGATCGCCCTTTACCATTCGGCCGACGTGATCGTGGGCTCCGCGAGTTCGGCCATGACGAACACCATCTTCTGCAACGACAAGGCCCGGGTCGTCGCGCTGATCCACGAGAACCGGTCGTTCAATTTCCGCGGCTACACCAGCATGATCGGGTCGAGCGGCGCCCAGGTCCTTTACATACGGGGCACGACGGTGCCGGGCGAGAAGACCCATCCGTTCCACGCCAATTACACGGTCACGCCCCAGCAGGTGTTGCGCGGCCTCGAGCGCGTCGGGCTCAGCCCGTAGCGGTCGAAGACGGGGCGGACATGCGGCCGACGGCGACCTTCCTCGACCTCGTCCGGTCGATCGACAGCGGCAACGCTCCGACCCGGATCGAGCAACTGGCCGCTCTGCTCACCGCAGAGCCTCCGTCGGGGTCCCGCGCGTCAGCGACCCTGCGGCACCTCGAAGCCCTCGGCTTCCGGCTTGAGGGCGGCGCCCGGTTCGGAGATGCGGCGCGCGCCTACGAGCTTGCCGCCGCGATCGACCCCCACGATCCTTCGCGCTGGCGCCGGATCGCTATCGTGGCGCGCCTGCGCGACTTCATCGGCTGTGAACGCTGGGACGACGCGACCGCCTTCGTCGTGGAACTCCGGGGGCGGGACGAAGCGGCGGCCGCGCTGCAGGAGGTGGCCCGGACACTGTTGCCGCTCGGCTGGGAGCACGAGTGCCGCGGCCGGGCGGAGCCCGCCGTTCAGTGCTACCGCCTCGCCTACGAACTCAACGGCGGCGATGCCGGCCTCGCGACCGTGGACGGGGACAGTCTCAGCCAAAAGATCCGGAACCTGCGCATCCTGCAGATGAACGCCCTGGCGGAGGTTGGCCGTCATGAGGAGGCGGCGGCACTTCACGCGAGCACCCGTTCGATTGTCGGCTTCGGCCCGATCGGCATCTACACCATCGTTTCGGCCCGGCAGGAAGCCGCGGAGGGGCACGGGCGCTATCACGAAATGCGGCCCGGCCGCAGGATCGCCGACCCGGCCGTGACGTTCCTGGACGGCCCGATCCCCCTGACCTCCCAGCCGGGGACCCTCGACGCACCGCCGCAATACGTGGCGTTCTTCCGGGACTGCCTGACTTTTCCCCGCAGTAACGTCGTGCTCCGCGGGGAGCGCCTGATCTACGATCTCGCGGCCCATCCGCTGAGCGGGGTCGCCGACATCAAGGACGGGGTCAATCCGGGTCAGATCATGACGGCCGTCTGGGGGCCCGGACGCGCTCTGGTCGAGGCACCCGCCGCGATCGACGAGATCGACGCCGGCCTGATGCTGTTCGGGCTTCAGAGCCGACAATACGGGCACTGGCTGCTCGAATTCGTCCCCCGGATGCTGTGCTTCAACGATCCCGCCTGTCCCTCGGGATTGCCGCTCTGCGTCGATGACGGGATGCCTGAGTCGCACCATCAGATCATCGCGTTGATGGACACCCGCGACCGGCCCGTCGTGACGCTGCCTCCGGTCGCGACACGCTTTCGCGAACTCGCGCTCGCGCCCGTGCCGGCCTTCTTCCCGTTCGATACCCGGCCCGGGCTTCCGATCTACGACGCGATCTGGCCGCAAGACATCCTCGCTGCCGTGCGCGACAGGATCCTCGAACGGCTCGCCGCGAATGGGGTCGATCTCCGACGGACCGGGCGGCGCATCATCCTGTCTCGGCGGGCGTTCACGCAGCGCCAGCTCGTCAACGAGGCCGAGATTGTCGAGACGTTGCGGCCCCACGGGTTCGAGGTGGTCCAGCCCGAGCAGCTCACCTTCGCCGAGCAGGTGCAGATGTACCACGCCGCCGACATCATCGTCGGATCGGCGAGTTCCGCCCTGATCAACTGCATCTTCTGCCGGCCGGGCGCCCGGGTCGTGGCGCTCGTCCACGAGAGCCCGGAATTCTACTTCCGCGGCTTCACCAGCTTCGTCGAGTCCAGCGGGGCGCGTCTCCTGTTCGTCCGCGGAACCACCCTGCAGGCGGAGGGCGTCCACCCGATGCACGCGAACTACGTGGTCCCGCCGGCGACGATGCGGCGGGCTCTGGAGAGGGTCACGGTCGCTCCTTGAGGTGCATCCGCTGACGGCGCCTCAGCCGGACGCCGGACTTCCCGCTCCCGCATACACCTTGTGAATCGGCAGACCGCAGAAATCGTCCTCCACGCCGAGCGTCCGCATCGGTTCGGACGGGGTGGCGATCAGCCCCTGCATCAGCAGGCGCAGGAATTCCTGTGGCCCTCTGGATGGGATGTCGGCTTGGAGAAGGCTCGGTCCGTAGAGATCGAGCGTGTCGATGATGTACTGCTCGGCGCCGGCGTGTAGCTCGGCGAGGATACCGTGCTCGGCCGGGGTCCGCGGATCGGCCTTGAACAGGGGCCCGATCCGTTCGCCCGCACTCTCGTAGCCGACGACCTGCCCGTGGGGAGCGGTCAGGAACGCCTCGACCGCGAGGCCGTAGGCCAGGACGGGGAGCGATGACGTCTCGGGATTCTCGGCGCCCGCGCGGAAGCAGCTGAAGGCGGCACCGCCGTCCCTCTCCACCATCTGCGCCGCGTCGAAGGTCGTCATGTAGAGGCCGACGAGCGGCTGGCCGAGGGCCAGCTGCATCATCTTCTGGATCGTGGCCGAGTATCCGACATCGACCACGGCGTGGAGGCTGCCGGCGTCGAGGCCCTCCTGCTGGGCATATGCGCGGAACCGCGCGTTCAGGTCCGCCCCATGGACCATGATCTCCGGCTCGAGGTCGGTCATGACGCGCTCGACGACCGGGGCATCGGCCGGAAGCCGCACGTCGCGGCTGTCCAGTCCGAGATGTGCCGGGGCGGTGAAGCTCGCCCGGTTCCAGAGCAGGGACTGGATACTCCCCACGTAGCGGCCTGCCCCGGTCACTAGATCCGGACGGAAACCCGTGCCGAGGGCCGCACCGATCGCCACCTGCCGGGAAACGTGGAAATACCGACCCTCGGGCAGATGGCGCAGGCCGTAGCGCTCCCGGATAAGCAGGTAGACCTTGACTAGGAAGTCGCCCTCCCGCGCGAGAAAGTACAGCCGCTCGACCCGGCCCAGGGCCTCGTGCCGGATCAGCCAGGACATGAACAGCAGCATGAGCGGCCCGAACACGACGTAGCCGACTTCGCGGGCCGAGCCGAGCGACAGGTAGGGCGGGCCGGCCCGGTCGAGGAACGGGTTCCGGCACAGCATCAACATGGCGTGGCCGATGACCAGATCGGACGACCACGTCCGCGCGAGATCGCCTTCGTCCCGCACGAACCCACTCTGCGCGAGGATCTTGGCCGGGTGGGCGACGTGCAGGTAGGGGATCCGCCGGTCGCAGGCCGCCTGAATGTCGGAATGTTCGTTGTCGCCGACATGCAGCCAGCGGGCGCGCGGCACCGTTTCTGCTTCCTCGACGTGGCGCCAGAGGTCGCCCCGGTCCTTGCGGGCGCCGACCGCGTTCGACACGTAGAGCGCCGCGAACAGGTCGGCGATGCCGAACGCCTGGAGGATGCCGCGGATGTCGGCCTCCTCGTAGTAGGTGTCGGTCATCAGGACGATGCGCTTGCCGCGTTGGTGCGCCGCCCTCAGCACGGCGATGACCTCAGGGCGCGGGCGCAGGGCTCCGAGGTCGATCCGCTTCTCCATGGCCTGCGCCCGCGCGACGACGTCGCCAGGGATCGCTCCTGAGGCGGCAAGTTCTGCGTAGATCTCCGACAGGTTGACGTCGCCCTGATGGTGCTTTCGGGCGCGGACCCGGTTCTCCGCGGCCCGGCGCTCCGCGAAGAGTGGGATGGGGCGACCTTCCTCTATCGCGATGCGGTGCTCGACGAGCTTGAGTACCGCGTCCGGGCGCCGGGCAGGGCGGCTGACAAGGGTATCGAACAGGTCGAACGAAACGAGATCGACATCCTGCAGCGCGAGCAGCGCCTGGTCCTGTGTGCGGGCGCTGTACTGGTGCCAGTTGCGGGCGCTGCCGCCACAGCGGGCAAGCCCGCGGTCGTAGTCGAGGCATACGGCGCGATAGCTCTGCGACCGGCACACGATGGGGATGACCCGCTCGATCGCGTGGGCGAGCGTCCCGTCCGTCTGGCCGTGCTCCTCGGGAAAATCCTGGGGCGTCAATCCGGCAGTCAGAAGCGGGCGCAGGGCATCGACCCGCGCCCAGAACATGCCGCCGACCGGGTAGTCGATGTATTCGTCGAACCCGTCATAGGGCAGGCCGAGGCGGTCGAGCAGACCGTAGCCGGTGCTGATGTTGGAGAGCCACGCATGCGCCCAGTAGACGATGTGCGCGCTGGTCTCCGGGAAGAACAGGCCGATCCGGCTGTCCTCCTCGAATAAGGACAGGGCGATGGCGGCACAGGCGGCGTTCGCGAACAGCGCCCGGTAGATCTCATCGCGCCAGCGCGTCTGCTCGGCGCCGCTGAACAGCGATTTCTTGGTGTGGACGTGGAGCACGAGGTCGTAGCGCAGGATGTCGGGCGCGAACACGGTGACGAGGGGTCCGAAGTTGCGGCCACGGTTCTCCACCTGCTCGACCCGGCAGCGGTGGATGAGGCCGGCGCGCGCTGCGGCCGCCTCGATCGCGATCTTCTTCGTGGGCTCGTTGGTCGAGACCAGCAGGTCGAACTGTGGGATCGCCCGCACGAGGTGGGGTAAGAGCTCCTCGAACACTTCGACGTAGAAGGCATGGACCACGACGACGATGCGTGCATTCGTGCTCTCACGCAGGACGAGGGGGAGCGTCTCGATCATGCAGGCGCCGCTGTCGGGGGCGTATGCCAGGCGTATCGGTCGCCCCTCCGCGCGACCGCTCTCCAGATAATGCAGCAGCGGGTTGGAGCCCGCACCGGCCACGTCGGCGTTGTTGCCGAGATACCATTTGCCATCGAACAGAGGGCCGGGATCCATTCCGAGGGCCGCTCCCTCGTGGAGGTAGTGTCGTGTGGCCTGGTTCGGCGACAGGTCGGGGACGTGAGTCGTCCGGTACCATTGCGCGTCGAACAGATCGGAGCCTTCGATCCGCGCCAGCGCCAATGGGTCGACGAAGGGACAGATCGGCCGCCCCTCTGAGCGCCCATCGTTCAGGTAGTGGAGCAGGGGGTTCTGGCCCGCCGCGGCGACGTCGGCGTTGGTGGCGAGGTACCACGGCCCGTCGAACAGCGGGCCGGGGCTCAGCCCATATGTGGCGCCCTCCTGAAGATAATGCAGTGCGGCCTGGTCCAACGTCACGTCGAGCGCTTGGGTTGCCCGGTACCATCCCGCGTCGAACAACTCAGAGGCGGCAATCCGCGCCACGGACTGTGGGTCAGCGACCGGGCTAATCGGCCGCTCCTCGGATCGTCCGCTATCCAAGTAGTGCAGGAGCGGGTTTAATCCCGCCGCAGCAACGTCGGCATTATTCTGAAGGTACCACGGCCCATCGAACAGCGGGCTCGGGCTCAAGCCGCCAGCGGCTCCCACCTGCAGGTAGTGTCGCGCAGCTTGATCCGGTGCGACAGCGGGCGCTTGGGTCAACGAGTACCAATCTGCATCGAAGAGACTCGAGGTTGCGATCTGCGCCACCACTTTCGAATCAGCAAACCGGCAGATGGGCCGCTTCTCCGCGCGCCCGTGCGCTAGATAGTGCGCCAGCGGATTCCAACCTACCTCTGTCACGTCAGGATTGTGCGCTAGATACCATGGTCCATCGAAAAGAGGGCTGGGACTA
Organism: Methylobacterium sp. A52T; assembly: GCF_053346095.1. Taxonomy (NCBI): domain Bacteria; kingdom Pseudomonadati; phylum Pseudomonadota; class Alphaproteobacteria; order Hyphomicrobiales; family Methylobacteriaceae; genus Methylobacterium; species Methylobacterium sp. A52T. The sequence goes on from NZ_JBKFBI010000005.1 coordinate 86,100, forward strand.
AGCCCGCGAGCAGCTCCTTCCCAAAGGTAGTGCCGCGCGGCTAGGTCCGCCGGCACGTCGGGCGCCTGGGTCGCATGGTACCACTCGGCATCGAACAAACCAGAATTCGCAATGGTTTGCTCGGCTGCGCGCTTACGGTTCAAGTTAGAAAGGTAGCGTCGCATCCGGTGGAGCGCGTTCAGGAAAAACATAGCGGGGCTTAAGATCGTTTGTTAGCGTGTCGAACGGAGACCTGTCCGACTGCGACAGACAACGCAAGAAAAGAGTCGTACAGCAGGGAAGAGGTCTTCCGCAAATGCTAAGCTGGACGCCATGCCTTCCTCAAGCCACCTGTACGCAGATACCCCGGAGTGAATTTGGTAGGCTGTCAGAACCAGCACACCGCTTGGGCAGCGTCCCTGCGGAGCCAGTAGAAGTCCGAGTGGTCCTCCCTCTGCAGCCTGCCGGAAGAGCACACACCACAGCTGAGCCTCCTCCGCAACCGCCTTCGCGCTTGAACAGTCAGCTGGGTATACCAACCAGCGAGGCCAAATTGCTCAGCTATCCTGCGCTTGTGAATACTCACAACATGTACCAGAATCGCTGACGGCGAACAGCGCTGTCCCCTTTATCTGCCGCTATTTGCCTCTCAGGGTAGACCGCCGTGGAATCGCAGCCTGAAGACGACGCTTTCGCCAAACTTGCGCTTATTGCCCACAGTAAGATAGGACCAAACGAGGTAACCGACGTTTTATTTTCGGATGGGTCGTGAAGCGTCGACGCTCATGATGTCACAATATAAACAAGGTCACTGCTGTCATGACTGAATACAACAATAGGCCTGGCGCACTAGAGAACTTTGTGCGACTTGCCCCCCACCGATTTATTATGAAGTGGTCAAATTATTTTGATATATATGAAGAATTATTCGGGGATCAGAGGATGAAAGATAATGTTTGCTTTCTAGAAATAGGTGTCGCGCGCGGCGGAAGCTTACAAATGTGGCGCAATTATTTTGGTCCGCTGGCAACAATCGTGGGCGTCGACATAGAGCCGAATTGCTTACAGTTTGCCGAGGAAAGAACTCACATAAGGATTGGCGATCAATCTGACAAAATATTTCTGGCCGACGTTGCCAAAGAATTTGGGCCGTTTGATATTATCCTTGATGATGGCGGCCATCAAATGAGCCAACAGATCCAGAGTTTCGAGGCGCTCTACCAGCACGTTAAGCCAACTGGCGTATACATGGTCGAAGATACCCATACGAGCTACTGGCCCTCATTCGGCGGGGGCGCAAGAAGAGAAGGCACCTTTATCGAATATATGAAAAATAAGATTGATGAAGTAAATGGATTTCACAGCATCGTCGCAGATCCGGATCTTATGACGGATTTTACTCGGTCAACTTTCAGCATTGCGTTCTACGACAGCATTGTTGCCATGAGGAAGCGTCCACGCCCGCAGCCAGACTTCCTACAAATTGGCGAGGCACCACAAGATCCGGCTTAGTTCATAATAATTTGTACATATACCTTTATATATAATTTGGATATCTGACGTGAACAAATCTCACATAAGCTACTGCGGACCAGCATCGATCGTCCCGGGGGTCGAGAATTACGCAACAGCACAACTATCTGGAGGCATATACGATCAAAATCGACACCTTATCAGCGAGACTTTGCGCGATCACGATTTTTTTCTACACGATCCGCCAAAGACATTGTCACCTTCATTCGAGCCAGACGAGATAATTGCACAAGCTATTTTCGCGGGACATTGGTTCTTCCATTTCGGGCATTTCATGCTCGAAACACTGCCAATGATAGGACTCGCTGCTCAACTTCCCAAAGATTTACCAATCCTTTTTTTTCCAGTTGGCTTCCATCTACTCGGCCGTCGCGAATTCCACTCGGCCCAGTTGGAGCTTTCCATGCAACTCGGCGTCGACCTCAAACGAGTGAGATTTATCAATCGACCGATTCGAGTAGCAAGACTCTCGGTTTTATCAAAACCATACAAACTAAACTCTCAATACTCACCTGCTGCAGTCGCTTCATTTCAAGATTCTTTGCAGAGAGCTTCGACTGATATAATACCAACGCAAAAGGGTATTTATCTCACTCGCCGGGGTCTCGTTCCGTCAAAGGATCGATTTTGTATAAATGAGTATCAGCTTGAGAGATATTATCGAGCAAAGGGTTATACAATCGTAGCGCCTGAGCAATTAACAGTGTCCAAGCAGCTGCAGACACTCGCCTCTTCCCCAGCAGTAGTTGCGCTCGACGGTTCCGCACTATATCTGACGGCGGCCTGCAAGAACGCAAATATAAAGTGCTTTGCATGCCGCGATATTATTTCGATTAAACTATTTGTCCACGCATGCGGTCATTCATATGAGCAAACAACGGTGAATGAGGAAGCTGCAGGACTTTATCGCGTATCTGCTGACAATGTAATAGAATTAGAAGGAAAGTATTTCGATAGTGAATTATGGAAAGAATGTTATTGCGCTGATGAAGAGGAAGGAGAGTTCAGTCTCAGACAAGCTGCTCTTGACCTGTCTGTAGGCAGTTTCCGCGATGTGCGCACACGGCTTATACCTCGACTGAAAGAGCTAGGAACGCGAGCATCGATTCTCATAGCTATGTCTTGGACGGAACACGACGATCCCGTTGAAGCGAGACAATTTTTGAGCCAAGCTTTTGTGGAAGCGCCCTTCTGCTGGGATGTAGCAAGAGTCTGGCTGATTTTTATGCTAAGAATAGGGGAGATTGACGAAGCCGAACGTGTACTACGCTTGCCTCAATTCGGCGTAGACTCAGAATGGCTAGATTTCGCGAGAAAGGTTGAAGAACACGGGAACAGATGTCTACTATCTGATGACGCAGCCTTGGCTTTGCTAGAAAAATTCCCATCTAATGTGGCAATATATCATTTCTTAGCCCATAGGATGAGGATGAACGGTCACCCTGATCTCGCGGCCGATATCCTATGTTCTGGCCGCCTGTCGACGGGATTATTCTGGATCGATTAAACTCAGACCAAGCATTCTCCGCCGTTTCACTAAAGGACCTTAATCAGCCGAACCACACGGCCGCGGAACGCGGAAACTTGGCCGGAGAACGGATCGCGGTGCGGGTTGTACGGCACCAGCGCGGCGAGCCCTTCAAAGCCTTTTCTAATTTCCGTGTGACCAGTGGCCATCCACACGCGCGAGCCCGAGGAGATGGGGATCATCGATCCAGCAGCGCCGCTAAAAGATCTGTAAGGCGGACGAGCGCCTCGGTCGCGATCGGCGCCGGGCCAGCCTTGGCCAGTTCGTAGAACCGGCGGCGCACGTGCGCCCAGCAAAAGGCCAAGCTCACGGCCTTGCGCGCAGCCAGGACCTTGTAGCCCGCGTAGCCATCGACCTGCAGCGTGCCCTCGAAGCCGGCGAGGTGACGGATCGGGTGTTCGGCCTTGCGGTCGGCCGCGTATAGGTAGGCCACGCCGGGCGGATCAAGGCCGCCCCAGGGCCGGTCGTCGCGAGCGTAGGCGAACAGCTGGCCGGTCTTGGTCTGCCCGCGGCCCGGATCGAGCACCGGTGCCGTGGTCTCGTCAGCAAACAGCCGGTCCGACGCCTTCAGCCTCTCGAACAGCCGCGCGTGGACCGGGCGCAGCAGGAAGGCCGCCTTGCCAACCCAGTCGGCCAGCGTCGAACGGTCGAGGTTCACACCCTGCCGGGCGTAGATCTGCGCCTGTCGGTAGAGCGGCAGGTGGTCGGCATACTTGGACGCCAGCACGTGAGCCACGCTCGCCTCGGTCGGGATCCCGCCCTTGACGAGGCGGGCGGGTGCGGGGGCCTGCACGATCACGTCCTGGCATGCCCGGCAGGCATACTTCGGCCGGCGGGTGACGACGACGCGGAACTGGGCCGGCACGATGTCGAGGCGCTCGGCGACGTCCTCGCCGATGACGTGGAGGTCGCCACGGCAACAGGGGCAGGTGCGGTCGTCGACGTCGATCATCCCTTCGACGCGCGGCAGGTGGGCCGGCAAGGCGCCGCGGTTGGCGCGGCGCTGGCGGGTGCGGGCCGCGCGGGCCGATGCATCGGCGGCGGCGGTCTCGGCAAGGCCCTCAGCCTCGATCTGCTCGGCCTCCTCCAGGCCCAGGAGCAACTGGTCGACGGGCAGGCTCTCGGCACGCCGTCCGAAGCGGTGACGCTGCAGCTCCCTGATGATCTGGTGCAGCCGGTCGATCTCGGCCTCGCGCGCCGCCACCATCGCCTTCAGGGCGGCGGGATCATCGGGCAGGCGCGCGCTCGGTTCGCTCACGGAACCGATTTGAGCATGAATCACAAGGCTTTGCCAGAGTGATCGACCTGGCGGATCAGCTCACGGCGACGCGAGCGCGCGTTGGCCGGGCCACGTGCACGCGCCGCCAATCGAGCCCTTCCAGAAGGGCCTGCAGTTGCGCTGCCGTCAGCCACACCACCCCGTCGGTGACGGCCGGCCAGCAGAACTTGCCGTCCTCCAGCCGCTTCGACAGCAGGCACACGCCGGTGCCGTCGAAGTAGACGAGCTTGACCCGGTCGGCGCGCCGCGCCCGGAAGACGTAGACCGCCCCGCTGAACGGGTCGGCGCCCAGGCTCTCGCGCACCAGCGCCGCCAAGCCGTCCGCGCCCTTGCGGAAGTCCACCGGCCGGGTCGCCACCATGACGCGGACCGCGCCCGCCGGCCCGATCACGCGCCGCCCTTCAGCGCAGTGATCACCGCCGCGATGATAGTGGGCGAGGCGCCGTCGCCGATCCGCACCATGATGCCGTCTGCCTCCACCTCGATGCCCACCGCGCGGCGGCGCGATGAGGATCGTCTGATGCACCGGCGTGGCGGCTCCGCTCGGGCGGGATCCACTGCCATGGGCTCGGGTGCGGTCACCGCCGGCACGAAAGCCGGCAGCGCGGCGGCGGCCTGGCGCGCCTCGCGTCGCCACGTGAACAGCTGCTGCGGCGTCAACCCGTGCCGGCGGGCCACCACTGACACCACCGCACCCGGAACGAACGTCTCCTCCAGGATCCCTGCCCAGTCGTCGGCGCTCCAGCGCCTGCGGCCGACCGCGCCGTCGATCACCTCGAAACGCCGGACCGTCCCCTCCGGCTCAAGTCTACGGTCAAGTCGAGACACAAAACGATCCTCTCGTGCGGATCGTCAAACTGCCCGGTCAGGTCGCCCCACAGAAGATGGGGTCGGAACACCGATTACACCGCCTCAAGGATTTTCGCCGGATCGCCACCCGCTACGACAAGCTCTCACACAACTACGCCTCGGCCCTCGCTCTGGCCACCGTCATCGCCTTCTGGTGCTGATCGAGTCCAAACCCTAGGTAGGGAACTCATACAACCAATTGCTGTTGCTCGCGTTTTCTTTCTGAGATTGGGGTTTCCAGCGCAGGAGGATCGCGATGGCACGGTTGTTCTGGCTCTCCGATGAAGCCTGGGGGCGGAT
>NZ_JBKFBI010000050.1:0-36319 GCF_053346095.1 Methylobacterium sp. A52T
CCCCCCCGGGCGGAGGCGGCCCGGGCCGGCGGCCCCGACGCCGCCCTGGCGGCGGCCGGCCTGAGCCGGCTCTCCCTCGGCGAGGATCCCGAGCGGGTCTCGGCCGTGGACTACGAGCGGCTCTGGTCCGGCTCGGACCTCTGGATCGACGGCTACGGCGACCTCGTGGCGCGGCACTTCGCCGACCTGCCGGTCAGCCTCGGCTGCCCCGTGCGGGCGATCGACTGGTCGGGCCGCGGGGTCCGGGTCGAGACGGCGCGGGGCACGATCGCGGCCGCCGCCGCCATCGTCGCGGTGCCGGTCGGCGTGCTGAAGGCCGGGGCCGTGGCGTTCGCGCCGGACCTGCCGGACGCCGCCCGGACGGCGCTCGACGGCCTGTCGATGGGCGCCTACACCAAGATCGGCCTGCGCCTCGACCCCGCGCGCCTCGACGGCGCCGACCTCGGCGACGCGGTCTCGGTGGCGACGGCTGGCCCGACGATCTACTTCGAGATGCAGCCCTTCGGCCGGTCCCTGGCGGTGGCCAATCTCGGCGGCGACCTCGCGCGCGACCTGTGCCGGGCCGGCGAGGCGGAGGCGGTGGCGCTCGCCACCGAGCGCCTGGTCGCGGTCCTCGGCGGCGGCGCCCGCAGCGCCGTCGAGGCCGGTCGCCTCGCCGGCTGGTGGACGGACCCGCACGCCCGGGGCTCCTACTCGATCGCCGCCCCCGGCCACGCGGAGGCCCGAGACCAGCTGCGCGCCCCGGTCGGCGGGCGCGTGTTCTTCGCCGGGGAGGCGCTGGCGGGCGGCGGCGCCATGACGGTCGGCGGGGCGACGCTCGACGGCGAGCGCGCCGCCCGGGCGGTGCTGAAGGCGCTGGGCGCCTGAGCGGCCCGTCTTAGAGGTCCATCTTGGCGGTCCGTCTTGGCAGCCCGTCTTGGCGACCCGCTCAGGCGGTCGCGGCGCGGCGCGGAAGCGGCCGCGCGGGCGCCGCGACGGCGAGCCGGCGCCGGATCGCCGCCACCGCCAGGGGCTCGGCGCGGCCGCGCAGGGCGTGGGCGCCGAGATCCTCCGCCACGAGGTCGTCCGGCAACGGGCCGAGCCGGGCGAGGAGGTCGGCCGAGACGAGGACGTCGACGCCTAAGGTCTTCGACAGGGCCTCCAGCCGGGCCGTCGTGTTCACGACGTCGCCGAAATACGCGATCTTGTGCCGCTCCAGCCCGATCTCGGCGGTCACGACCGGGCCGCAATGCAGCGCGGCTCGGAACTCCGGCACCTGCCCGAAGCGATCCCGCCAGCTCTCGGCCTCGGCGGCGAGCCGCTCCTGGAACGCGAAGACGCAGCGCAGGCAGGCGGCGTCGCGCAGGCCCCGCTCCATCGTCCAGGTCACCAGCGCGAGGTCGCCGACGTAGTCGTCGATGGAGCCGCGGGCGCGGGCCACCGGCAGCGCCAGGGCGTTGAACACCTGCCCGAGATAGGCCTGCGCCGCCCGGTCGCCGTGGCGGTCGGCGAAGCGCGTCGACCCGGTCACGTCGAGGAAGAGGAAGATCCGCTCCTCGCTGATCGGCCGGTGGTAGCGCCCGATCAGCAGGTTGGCGAAGACGCCGGGGCCGATCAGGTCGCGGACCCGGAACACGAACACCACCAGGGCCGAGATGCCGAGCGCGTAGAGCAGGCCGGACTGCGACATCAGCATCGCGTTCCGCTCGCTGTACATGAAGCGGAACAGCTGGTTCAGCACCGTGCTGGCGACCGCGTTCCCGACCACGATCAGCGCGATGTAGAGCGCCACCGTGGCGAGCAGGAACAGCGGCGTCGCGAGGCCGCGGATGCGGTCGCGCAGGCGCGGCGCCAGCAGCTGGCGCTCGTAGAGCAGGATCGGCGTGCCGATGATCGCGCCGCGGATCGCCGTCCCGGTCAGCGGGGCGATCCCGAAGATCACCCCGTAGAGGAGCCCCGCCAGGGCGCCCAGTGCGGGCGCCACCAGCAGGAACCAGCGCTGGCCGAAGCGCATGGGTTCGCGTGCCCCGCCCGGCCCCGCTCAGTCCAGCCGGAGCGCGTGGACCGAGAACAGCTGATCCGGGTCGGTCCAGACCGTCAGCCACGTCCAGCCCGCCCGCTCGGTCAGCGCCCGGAACGTGGCGGGCGTGTACTTGTAGCTGCTCTCGGTGTGGATCGTCTCGCCCGCCGCGAACGCGAAGGTGTCGGCGCCGACCCGCACGGCCTGGGCGTCGCGGGCGACGAGATGCATCTCGATCCGCGAGGCGTCGGTGTTGAACACCGCCCGGTGGCTGAACGCGCCGGGCTCGAAGCGGCCGGCGAGCTCCCGGTTGATCCGGGTCAGGAGGTTGAGGTTGAAGGCCGCCGTCACGCCCTGCGCGTCGTCGTAGGCGGTCTCCAGCACCGCCGCGTCCTTCACGAGGTCGACGCCGACGATCATGTGGGCGCCCGGCCCCAGGATCCGCCCGAACCGGCGCAGCAGCGCCTCGGCCTCGTGCGGGTCGAAGTTGCCGATGGTCGAGCCCGGGAAGAACCCGGCGCGCGGCAGGCCGTTCAGGCTGTCCGGCAGGTCGAAGTCGCGGGTGAAGTCGGCCACGACCGGCTCGACCCGCAGGTCCGGGAAGTCGCCCCGCAGGACCTCCGCCTGCCCGCGCAGGAACTCGCCGGAGACGTCCACCGGCACGTAGGCCGCGAGGGTGTCGAGGTGGCGCAGGAGACGGCGCAGCTTCACGGTCGAGCCGCTGCCGAACTCCACCAGCGCCGCGTGGGCCGGAAGCAGCGCGGCGATCTCGGGCCCGCAGGCGTCGAGGATGCCGATCTCGGTCCGGGTCGGGTAGTATTCCGGAAGCCGCGTGATCGCCTCGAACAGCGCGGACCCGGCCTCGTCGTAGAAGTATTTCGGCGACAGTGCCTTCTGGGGCTTGGACAGGCCCGCGCGGACGTCGTCGAGGAAGCTCAGCGGCGGTGCGTCCAGCGTGACCGGCGTCGCGTCGGCGAAGGTGGGCTTGATGGTCAAGGGCGGCTCCGGGGCGCGTCAGGCGGCGTCGGCGAGGCGCAGGCCGGTGAACTGCCAGCGCTGATGCGGATAGAAGAAGTTGCGGTACGGCAGCCGGGCATGGCCCTCGGGGGTCGCCACCGACGAGCCCCGCAGCACGAACTGGTTGGCCATGAACTTGCCGTTGTACTCGCCGAGCGCCCCCGGGAGCGGCCGGTACCCCGGGTACGGGACGTAGGCGCTGCGGGTCCATTGCCAGACGAGGCCGAAGGCGTCCGGCAGGCCGCCGTCGCGGGCCGCGACCTCCCACTCGAACTCGGTCGGCAGGAAGCGGCCAGCCCAGCGGGCGTAGGCGTCGGCCTCGTAGTAGCTGACGTGGGTGACGGGCGCGTCGAGATCCACCGGGCGCTCGCCGCCCAGCGTCATGGTCGCCCACCCCTCCCCGTCCCGGCGCCAGTAGCCGGGGGCCTCCCAGCCCTCCGCCGGCCCGGCATACCAGCCGTCCGAGAGCCACAGCTCCGGCTTGGCGTAGCCGCCATCCTCCATGAAGGCGAGCCACTGGCGGTTCGTCACCAGCGCCCGGTCGAGGCGGCCGGCCGAGATCAGCGTCTCGTGGCGCGGCGACTCGTTGTCGAACGAGAACCCCTCGCCCGCATGCCCGATCCACGCGATCGCGCGGTCGAGGGTGACCTGGCCGGCCTGCGCCGCCGCCTTCGGGAAGCGCCAGTCCGGGTCGTAGGCCGGGTTCAGTGGGTTCTGCGCGAAGGCGTGCAGGATGTCGGTGAGGAGGAGCTCCTGGTGCTGCTGCTCGTGGTAGAGGCCGATCTCCAGGATCGGCAGCACCGCCTCGAGCGCGCGCTCGGAGGCCTGGCCCAGCAGAGCCTCGACCGCCCGGTCGATATGGGCGCGGTAGGCCGCGACCTCCGCCATGGTCGGGCGGGTGATCATGCCGCGCTGGATGCGCGGCTGACGGGGACCGGCCGCCACGTAGTACGAGTTGAACAGGTAGTGCAGCCGCGCGTCGTAGATCGCGTAGCCCGGCAGGTGCTCCCGCAGCAGGAACTGCTCGAAGAACCACGTGACGTGCGCCCGGTGCCACTTGGTCGGGCTGGCATCGGCCATCGACTGGACCTGCTGGTCTTCCGGCGAGAGCGGCGCGGCGCGGCGCTCGGTCTCGCTCCGGACCTGCCGGTAGGCGGCGATCCAGGCGGCCCGGTCGATCGGCCGGGCCGTGACGTGCGGCGGCGGGAAGGCCGGTGCCGCGGGGTCGCGTCGCTCGTCCGGGCGCAGTGCGGCTGTCGCTGCCATGACGATGATCCCTTTTTTCGGGCCTGACCGAGAACCGTCTTCTCGACCCCGGCCGGCGCGCAGAAGATATGTTCCGGCCGTGTTCCGACAACCTCTGCAAGAGCGTACGCGGCGGCTTCGCCCCAACGCGGTCGGTGCGCGGTCGGTGCGCGGTCGGCGCGCGGTCGGCGCGCGGTCGCCTCTCGGCCCACCGGGCCTCTTCGCCGGATCGGCGCGCCGGTTAACGGAACGGGTTGGGGATCACGGGTCTTTCTCTCGCCGCAGTGACATCGCCTTAACCCTCGCTGCCGAGATTTTGGGACGCTCTTCGAGGAGTCCGGGGTTCTCATGCGGATCGATCTGATGGCCGGGGCCAGCCTGTCCGCCGCCGCTCTGCGCTGCGCCGCAGAGCCGACCATCCTGGTGTTCGATTCCGGCCTCGGCGGCCTCACCGTCCTCGACGCGGTGCGGCGCGCCCGCCCGGACGCCCGCTACGTCTATGTCGGCGACGACGCCGCCTTCCCGTACGGCCGGCTCTCGGAGGCGACCCTCGTCGCCCGCGTCCTCACCGTGATGGAGCGGCTGGTCGCGACCCACCGGCCCGACCTCGTGGTCATCGCCTGCAACACCGCCTCGACGTTGGTCCTCCCGGCGCTGCGCCAGCGCTTCACGACGCCCTTCGTGGGGGTGGTCCCGCCGATCAAGCCGGCCGCCGAGGCGACGCGCTCGCGGCTCGTGACCCTGCTGGCGACGCCCGGCACGGTGGCGCGCTCCTACACCCACGACCTGATCGCGACCTACGCGGGCTCCTGCGCGGTGACGCTGGTCGGCTCGCAGAACCTCGCCGGCTTCGCGGAGACCGAGCTCGCGGGCGCGCCGGTGGACGACGCCACCCTCGCCGCCGAGATCGCCCCCTGCTTCGTCACCGAGGCGGACGGGCGGCGCACCGACGTGGTCTGCCTCGCCTGCACCCACTATCCGCTGCTGCTGCCGCGCCTCCAGGCGGTCGCGCCCTGGCCGGTGACCTGGATCGACCCGGCGCCCGCCATCGCCCGGCGCGTCGTGCAGCTGATCGGCCCCCTCCCCCGCGAGGCGGACCGGCACGGCTCGGCGCTCGGTGCCTTCACGGCCGGCACCTGCCTGACCGACGCCCTGCGCGCGGCCCTCGCCGCCCGGGGCATCGGCGACGTCGCCGTCGAGGCGGTGCCGCTGCCGATGCAGTGACGCGGCGCGGCGCCTCCTGTGCCGCCGAGGCTTCGTCGGGTGACGCCCGGTCCGGGCTGACCGGTCGTCCGCCACGCTAGAGCCGTATCCGACCCTGTTGCAACGGTCGGGAAGGACGGCGAGCCCGGTCTCGCCAGCCGCGCCAGGCCCCCTCTCCCGTGCGGGAGAGGGTTGGGGTGAGGGACGAGAAGGATCAGGACTGGACAGGCCGCCGATGCCCGTACAGGCCGCGACTCGTCCGGAGTGTTCTCAGCCCTCACCCTGTCCCTCTCCCGCACGGGAGAGGGGACCCGCGCCTCGTTCGGCACGGGCACGCCGATCGCCTGCGTCCCAACCCGATCGGGAACGGCTCTAGAAGAGCGGACCGCGCTGTTCAGGCGCCGCGTCGGGCGCCCTCAGCGGCTGAGCGCCTCACCGCGGGGCGTGGCTGCCCGCGCTCGGGACCGTCGTGAGCGGTGCCGCCGACGCGTCGGCCTCGGCGGGAACGACCAGATGGACGAACAGCATGCCGGCCGCGACGATGAGCGCGAGGGCGAAGATGCGCCACAGTTCCAGGATCGGCTCCTGCGCCGGGGCACCCTGAATCGCTCGGTTCGTCTCGCTCGGCATCGCTTCCGCTTTCCCGCCTGTGACCCTCCGGATCGGACACCCGGAGGATGAACGCTTGGTAAAATCCGCCCCGATCGGCCCGGCCCGCCGAGGCGGGCTCGGCGGCGGAGCGGGGTCCGGCGTCGGGATCGTTGCCGCCACCGCGAGGCAGCGGGAGCGGGCGCTGGCGATCGCCTCGCCGACCGGGGCCGTGTCGCAGCGGAATGGGGCCGCAGCGGGACGGGCCCGGTCCCGCGGCGTGCGGTCCCGCACCCGCTGACGTTGCGGCCGGGGCGCGGTCCGGTCACGAGGCCGGGCGCGGAGGCCTCATCCCGTCGTCTCGGATCCACCCGCACGTCCCGGAAGCGAGAGGGGCGGGCTCGGGCGAGACGTCGATGGCCGGCGCGGATCCGGGCCGGTCCCGGTGCCCGCAGGTCCGGTCGACCTAGGCGGCGGCCGGCAGGGCCGCGACCTCGCAGCTGTCGGCGCGCAGGCGCCAGTCGACCACCCGGGCCCCCGCGCAGAGCAGCGCCTTGGCCTGCCAGACGGCCGACACCTCCGACGGCGCCCGGACCAGGATCGCGCGCTGCCGCACCCGGTGCTCGTGCCCGGTATCGTCGGGGACGGTCTTGTAGAAGGTGACGCGATAGAGGCGCATGGTCCGGGCTCCGGTTGGGCGCGGGGATCGTGGGAGACCGGGGCGGCGCGCGCATTGATCCCGCGCAAGGACGGGGCGCCCGCCACGCGCGCGGGCGCCTCGGGCAGGCGCAATCAGTTGTCGACAGTTGAATACCGGGCGATACAGGGCGTTGATTACATTCGCGGGAATGGTCTAGCTTCATCAGCAATCGTCCGCAGTCCGGAACGGTCGGCGGCGGGGCTCCAGACCGGGAGTGCCTGATGTTCGAGAGCGTGTTCTGGGGTGCGGTACTCGTCGCGTTGATCGGTTCGGCCGCGCTGGTGGCGATCGGCGCCAGCGTCCAGCCGCGGTTGGGTCGCAAGATGGAGTTGGACGCGCGCCTCGCCGATCCGCGCCGCACCTTCGGGCGCAAGCGGCGCTGGGCGCGTCCGCCGCGGACGATGCGGCGCCCCGGCCTGCTCCCCATGCGGTGACGGCCGCTGCACCAAAGACGTACATCTCCCGCCGTCGGCGCGCGTGATAGCTACCGGTTCACTGCGGAAATGCAGTGTTCACGCCGGGCTGGAGGGATCGGTACTGATGAGCGTGCGTCAGATTTGTGATCAGGTTCGGATCGCCGAGCAGGCCTTCACCGCCGCGCTCGGCAACATGAAGGCCGCAGGCCTGCGCGAGTCGCTGACCCGCGAGCTCCAGGGGATGGAGAGCGCCGAGATCGACGCCGGGCAGGACGCGGCCGCGGCGCGGTCGGCCTCCTGGAAGCGGGTCAAGATGCTGCACGGGCTCGGCTACCCAGTGGATTTCGGCTGGCTCCACGCCGCCGCCAGCCCGGTCCGCTGAGCGGCGCCGGCCGGCGCCGCCCCGCCGGCAGATTGTTTGCCGGCTCCCGGATCGGGTCGGCGCTCTCGCCCGTTGTGCCTGCCGGGTGCCGTCGCGCCCGGCCGCCGCGCCGACCTCTCGATCCGGACACGCCATGCTGGCTTGGTTTCGCGCCCTGATGCCGCGGGAGGACCGGTTCTTCGATCTCTTCGAGCGTCACGCGCGGACGCTCGAGGACGGCGCGGCCGCCCTTCGAGGCCTTCTCGACGGGACTCAGGCCGTCCCGGCGGCCTACTCGGCGATCGCGGCCCACGAGGACGCGGCCGACGGGATCACCCGCGAGGCGCTGCTGGCGGTCCGCCGGACCTTCATCACGCCGTTCGACCGCGGCGACATCCAGGCCCTGGTCGGCTCCCTCGACGACGCCATCGACCAGATGCTCAAGACCGCCAAGGCGGTCCAGCTGTTCGAGGTGACCACCTTCGAGCCGGCGATGCGCGAGATGGGCGCGGTCATCCAAGAGGCCGCGCAGGTCACCACCGAGGCGCTGCCGAAGCTGCGGGCCCTCGGCGAGAACGCCGCCGCGCTAAACAGCCTGACCGAGCGCGTCATCGAGCTGGAGGGGCGGGCCGACGACCTGCACAATGACGGGCTGAAGGCCCTGTTCAAGGCCTCGGGGCGGGACCCCATGGCCTTCCTCGTCGGGTCCGAGCTGTACGGCCACCTGGAGAAGGTCATGGACCGGTTCGAGGACGTGGCGAACCAGATCAGCAGCATCGTCGTCGAACATGTCTGAGCCGCAGGTCGCCGCGTGACGCTCCTCGTCGTCCTCATCGTCCTGGCCCTGGTCTTCGACTTCCTGAACGGGCTGCACGACGCCGCGAACTCCATCGCCACGATCGTGTCGACGCGGGTGCTGGCGCCCCGCTACGCCGTGTTCTGGGCGGCGTTCTTCAACTTCGTGGCCTTCCTGGTCTTCGGCCTGCACGTCGCCGGCACGGTCGGCTCCGGCATCATCGACGTCGCGACGGTGGACGACCGGGTCATCATGGGCGCGCTCGGCGGCGCCATCACGTGGAACTTGGTCACGTGGTACGCCGGCATCCCGTCCTCCAGCTCCCACGCCCTGATCGGGGGCCTGCTCGGCGCCGGCATCGCCAAGGCGGGGGTCGGCGTGATCGTCTGGCCCGGCGTTATAGCCACCAGCGCCGCCATCGTCCTCTCGCCGGCCCTCGGCTTCGCCCTCGGGCTGCTGCTGATGCTGGCCGTCTCGTGGATCTTCGTCCGCTCGACGCCGCACGCCGTGGACCGCGTGTTCCGGGGCCTGCAGTTCGTCTCGGCCTCGCTCTACTCCCTCGGCCACGGCGGCAACGACGCCCAGAAGACCATGGGCATTATCGCGGCCCTGCTCTACGCCCACGGCGAGAGCGGGGCGTTCCACGTACCCCTCTGGGTGGTGCTGTCCTGCCAGACCGCCATGGCCCTCGGCACCCTGATGGGCGGCTGGCGCATCGTCCACACGATGGGGTCGAAGATCACGCGGCTGTCGCCCATGCAGGGATTCTGCGCCGAGACCGGCGGCGCCGCGACGCTGTTCGCCGCGACGGCCTTCGGCATCCCGGTCTCGACCACCCACACGATCACGGGCGCCATCGTCGGCGTCGGCGCCGCGCGCCGGGTCTCGGCGGTCCGCTGGAACGTCGCGCAGGGCATCGTGATCGCCTGGGTGATCACGATGCCGGCCGCGGCCCTGGTCGCTGCCCTGACCTACGCGGCGTCGGGGCTGGTCCTGCCGTAGGGGACGGGCGCGGCCGGATCCGGCACGGGGTCACCAGCGATGGTGCCAGCCGCCGTGGTGCCAGCCACCGTGCCAGCCGCCGTGCCAGCCCCGATGCCAGCCGCCGCGCCAGCCCCCATGCCATCCTCCATGCCAGCCGGCATGGCGGAAGCCGCCCCAGCGATAGCCGCCGCCCCACGCGAAGCGTCGGTGCCAGCGGTAGCCGTAGTGCCACCGGTAGCCGACGCGCGGATAGATCGGGACGTAGACGAACGGCCTGTAGTCCAGATTCGGCCGGCACCAGCCGTAGACGTTGCGGTGGAAGCCGGGCCCGCAGCCGTCGCGCGCCTCGGCACTCGAACCGGCCATCAGAACCCCCGCGGCGAGCGCCACGGGCATGACGAGGGTGCGGATCATGACTCAACTCCAGCGGAGTCTCCACGGGAGTCCGGCCGCGGGGCCGGACGCGGAAGGGTGAGGGCGAGCGACTATCGCGGCGGCTCAGTTCGGCCAGCAGCGGCGCCCGTAGGGACCGATGTGGAAGCCCGCCGGGCACGAGCGGCCGCGGATGTAGCCACCCCACTGGCCACCGGTGCGGCAGCCGCCGTACGGGCCGCGATGGCCGTAGGGACCGCAGCCGCCGTAGACCTGGATGATCCGGGCGCCGTCGGCGCCGTCGGAGACGGCGTCCTGCACCAGCGGCAGCGCCGAGGCGGGCACCGCGAGGCTCACGAGGAGGGCGGCGGGAGCGAGAACCTTCAGCATCGGTGATCTCCTTCTGCTCGATCGGTCAGCGCGGCCCGGGGCCGGCTGCCGGCGCCGGGACGGAGGATCCGCCGCGGCGTGTGAGCGAAGGTTCGTCCGCGCGCGCTGCCCGGATGTGACCGGGGAGCGCCGTCCTGTAACGATGTGTAACGGCCGGTTGCGGCCCGCCGTCAGGACAGGCTCGGCAGGGTCACGACGAGCCGCGCGCCGCCGTTTGCGCCGGCCTCCGCCACCACCGTGCCGCCGTGGGCCTCGGCGATCTGCCGGCTGATGGCGAGGCCCAGGCCGGTCCCGCCGGTCTGCCGGCTGCGCGAGCGCTCGACCCGGTAGTATGGGCTGAACACCGCGGTCCGCTCCGCCTCGGGAATGCCCGGCCCGTCATCCTCGACGACGATCCGACAGACCGTCCCGGCCCGGCTGACCGCCACCGCCACCGAGGAGCGCCCGAACTTGACGGCGTTCCCGATCAGGTTGGCCACGACCCGGCGCAGCGCGACCGCGTCGCCGGCCACGGTGGCGTCCCGCACCTCCTCGCCGGTCAGGCTGATCGTGGCGCCCTGGGCGGCGTGCTCGGCCACCTCGACGGCGACGAGATCGGCGAGATCCACCGGCGCCCGGGTCGCCTCGACGGCGGTGCCGCGGGCGAAACCCAGGGACGCCTCGATCAGCTCGGTCATGGCGTCGAGATCCGCCACGAGCTTGTCCCCGAGCAGCGGCTCCGCCACCACTTCGGCGCGCAGGCGCAGCCGCGTCAGGTAGGTCTTGAGGTCGTGCGAGATGGCGCCGATCAGCAGCGAGCGCTCGGCCATGAGGCCGGCGATCCGCTCCTGCATGCCCTGCACCGCCTGGGCGAGACGCCGGATCTCCGGCGCCCCCCGGGGCGCGCTCACCCGCTCCGGGGCGCGGCCGTCGAACCGGGAGACCGCGTCGGTCAGGCGGCGCAGCGGCGCGAGTTCGTGGCGCGTGCCGACTAGGACGAGACTGGCCGCCACGGCGCCGAGCACCGCCACCCAGAGGCTCAGCGGCTGGCCAAACAGCCACGGCATGAGCGAGCGGTGATGCTCGGCTGCGCTGATCACCACGTACCGGCCGTCGGGCAGCCTATAGGTCGCCAGCGCGAGGCGTCCGATCGGCCCGGCGCGCTCGGCCTGCGCGATGTTGGCCGGATCGACGCCGCGGCGCAGCAGGGCGGCGTCGGTGTAGGCCTGGACGCGGTCGGCGGGCTCGGCCGTCATCCGCCGGATCCGCGTTTCCAGGCGGGGCTCGCGGATCAGGTCGACGGTGTCGGGCGGCGCGTCGACGATCTCGGCCCGCAGCACCTCGCCGCTCACCGCCTTCAGGATGGCCGACCTCTGGGCGGGATCCGCGTCGCGCAGCAGCGTCATGATTCCGGCGGCCTGGTCGACCCGCGGGAAGCGCGAGCCCGCGGGCAGCCGCTCCTCCCGGCGCTGCCAGTGATCCAGGGCCACGGTGGCGAGGACGAGCAGGGAGAGGGCGCCGAGCAGGAGCAGCATGATGCGCCCGAGGAGCCCGACGCGGCCCATCACGGCGTTCCGGAGCGGACCGGGGCGGCCAGGATGTAGCCGGCGTTGCGGACGGTCTTGAGCAGGGACGCGGCCTGACTGCCCGAGGCGTCGAGCTTGTGCCGCAGGCGGCTGACCTGGACGTCGATGGTGCGGTCGAAGGCGTCGGCGGTCCGGCCCCGGGTCCAGTCGAGGAGCTGGTCGCGCGAGAGCACCCGCTGCGGCCGGGTGACGAAGCAGTGGAGCAGGTCGTACTCGGCGCTGGTCAGCGGGATCTCGGCGGCGGGATCGCCGGTGATCACGGTGCGGGCCGCGAGATCGACGACGAGGTCGGCGACACTGATACGCTCGGGGGCGGCCGCGGCGGGCTGGCCGCCGGCGCCGTGGGCCCGTCGCAGGACCGCGCGGATCCGGGCCAGCAGGACCCGCGGGTTGAACGGCTTCGAGACGTAGTCGTCGGCGCCCATCTCCAAGCCGAGAACCCGGTCGATGTCCTCGTCCTTGGCGGTCAGCATCACGACGGGCGGGCCACCGGCGTCGCGGAGGCGGCGGCAGATGGAGAGGCCGTCCTCGCCGGGCAGCATCCAGTCGAGGACGACGAGGTCGGGCGCGGGGCCCGCCGCGATCAGGCGGTCGAGGGCCGCGCCGCCGTCGAGGGCGACGGCGCGGAACCCCTCGCCCTCCAGGTAGCCGGCGAGCAGGGCGCGGATGTCGGGATCGTCCTCGACGATGGCGATGGTGGTGCCCTCGTGCATGGGGCGAGCATAGGGGCAGCGGGCCGCACGGCAACGCGAAACCGCGCGGTGTCACAAAACGTTACACGGCTCGAGCCGGATGCCGAGCCGGATGCCGAGCCGGACACCGCGCCCGCGACCGCCGCCACGCGTCGGCCTTCTCGACGACCGCCCTAGACACTCGAGACGACACCCATGACGAAGACCTACACCATCGCGGCCATCCCGGCGGACGGCATCGGCGTCGAGGTCATCGCCGCCGGCATCGAGGTGCTCGACGCGCTGGCCGAGAAGACCGGCTCCTTCGCCTTCCGGTTCGACCATTTCGATTGGGGATCGGACTACTACAAGAGGCACGGCGCGATGATGCCGGCCGACGGCCGCGACCAGATCCGGAACCACGACGCGATCTTCTTCGGCGCGGTCGGGGCGCCGGACGTGCCCGACCACGTCACCCTCTGGGGCCTGCGGCTCGCGATCTGCCAGCCCTTCGACCAGTACGCCAATGTCCGCCCGACCCGAATCCTGCCGGGCATCACCAGCCCGCTGCGCAACGTCTCGGGTCCGGAGCTCGACTGGGTGATCGTGCGGGAGAACTCGGAGGGCGAGTACGCCGGCGTCGGCGGACGGGTCCACCAGGGCCATCCCAACGAGGTCGCCACCGACGTCTCGATGATGACCCGCTCGGGAGTCGACCGGATCATCCGCTACGCGTTCGAGCTCGCCCGCTCCCGTCCGCGCAAGCTGCTCACCGTGGTCACCAAGTCCAACGCCCAGCGCCACGCCATGGTGATGTGGGACGAGATCGCCGCCGCGGTCGCGAAGGACTTCTCGGACGTGACCTGGGACAAGATGCTGGTCGACGCCATGACGATGCGGATGGTGACGAAGCCCGAGAGCCTCGACACGATCGTGGCGACGAACCTGCACGCCGACATCCTGTCGGACCTCGCGGCGGCGCTCGCCGGGTCGCTCGGCATCGCGCCGACCGCCAACATCAACCCGGAGCGGACCTACCCGTCGATGTTCGAGCCGATCCACGGCTCGGCCTTCGACATCGCCGGCAAGGGCATCGCCAACCCGGTCGCGACCTTCTGGACGGCGTGCCAGATGCTGGAGCACCTCGGCGAGAAGCCGGCGGCCGACCGGCTGATGCGCGCGGTGGAGCGGGTCACCGCGGATCCGAGCCTGCACACGCCGGACCTCGGCGGCAGAGCGACGACCCGTCAGGTCACCGACGCGGTCATCGCGGCGATCCGGGGCGACAACGCCTGAGGCGTGCCCGGGTGTCCGGGCGGCCTCAGGGCGCCTCGCTCGCGAGATCCGGGCTCCGGGTGCCGCAGGCTCGGCAGAAGCGCTCGAAGGTGCTCTTGCGCTGCGCGCAGGACGGGCAGTGCGCGAAGATGCCGAGCCCGCAATGGGGGCAGAAATTCGTGCTCGCGTCGTCGAGGGCGATCGGCCGCTCGCAGCCCGGGCACGCCTTCTTGGCGAGACGCGCCAGGGCCTGGTCGGTGGCGATCTCGGTCCGCCGCTCGGCGTCCGGGCGCGCCTCCACCACGGCCTGCCGGGCGCGGTAGGCGTGCAGCGCGTTGATCGCCGCCCGGCCCGCGACCAGGGTGACGATCACGCCGACGCCGTACTGCACGTAGCCGCCGTAGCTCGGCATGTAGGGCACGAGCTCGACGAAGAACGCGAAGGCCGCTGCGAAGGCGAAGCCCCACACGAACGGCCAGTTGCGGGTGCGGCGGCGCTTGAGCAGGAGCCATCCGGCGAGGGCCAGCAGCGGCAGCGTCAGGGCGAGGCGATAGCCGAAGACGCGCAGCTCCTGGCCGCGCTCGGCCGCGTCGAGGCGCGTCTGCGCAGCGGCCCGCAGGTCTGTGTCCACGCGCAGCTGCGCCGCCTCGCGCTCCGATAGGTCGAGCCCCGTCCGCGCCAGGGCCGCGAGCCGCTCCTCGATGGTGCGCTCGGCGGCCTTCAGCGCGTCGAGCTGCTGCGTGCGCGCGATGAGCCCGGGATCCTGGTCGACCCGCTGGGTGGCGTCGCGGGTCTTCAGCCAGTTGGCGAAGGTCTCGCGCGCGCCCTCGGAGGCGGCCTGCGCCGCCTCGAGGGCGAGCTGGTCCTGCTCGACCGTCCGGCGGTTGTCGTCCTGCTCCCGGCGGATCTGCTTGAGGGCCTCGGCCGACGCCGTGCCCTGGTCGGTGTCGAGGAACTGGTCGAGGGTGTAGCGGTGCTCAACCTGCGGTAGATCGCCGACGACCAGCGAGCCGAGCCCGATCAGGAACCACGCGAAGACCAGCGCGACGAGCCAGAGCGCCAGCGTGAACCAGCGTTCGGAGAGCCTTGAACCGGACCGCACGCGAATCGACCTCGCCGAAAACCGAAGCGTGTCCTTATACCCCGCGACGCGCCCGGGATATGCCGGCTGACCCGGCATCCGGGCCCGCGGCCGCGAGCGCGGGCAGCCGGCCGTCGCGACTGGGTTCGCTCGCATCCGACCGGGTGCGGCGTTGCGCCCGGGAACGTCGCGGACCGAGCCGCCTTTCCCGCCGGTGTGCTCGGCGGAGCGCGCTGCCCCCTCCAATCGGGACACAACCGACATGCTGACACTCGCGCGCGGATCGGCGACGCTCCTGGCTCTCTTCGCTGTCCTGGCCGCAGGGCCGGCCCTGGCCCAGGGCAAACCCCTGCCGCCGCCCGCCACCGACGCGATGCCGCCCGTGGAGCTGACGATCAGCCTAAAGGACGGCAAGCCGGTCTGCGACCCGGCCGAGCTCAAGCTTCCGGCCGACACCAATGTCGCGCTGAACATCGTGAGCAGCGCCGACGCGCCGGTGACGATCACCGCGCCCGGGCAGTTCGAGAACGGTCTCGTGCTGCACGCCGACGGCGACCTCGTGCATGTCGCCAGCGAGAAGGGCTACACGGTCAAGCAGAACGGCAAGGGCACGCTGCGCCTGCGGACGATGAAGGCCGGGCAGGAGGAGTACGCCTGCACCAGCACGCGCAACGCCGACGCGCCCTTCAAGGGCAAGCTCGTCCTGAGCCCGCCCGCGAACTGAGCCCCTGAGCGCCGGCGCGGCCATGGCCGAGGATCGCTCCGACGGGCGGCTCAGCGTCTACTACGACGGCGGCTGCCCGCTGTGCCGCGCCGAGATCGACCACTATCGCCGGTGCGCCGGCGCGGACCGGCTCGCCTTCGTCGATGTCGGCTCCGGGGCGCCCGAGCCGGCGCAGGGCCCGGATCTCGACCGGGCCCGGGCCCTGCGCCGCTTCCATGTCCGGACCGCGGACGGGCGGCTGATCTCCGGCGCCGCCGCGTTCGCGCGCCTCTGGCAGACCCTACCCGGCTGGCGCTGGCTCGGCCGTCTGGTCGACCTGCGCGTCCTCGGTGTCCGGCCGGTTCTGCCGCTCGCCGAGCTGGCCTACCGGCTGTCGCTGCCGCTGCGGCCGCGCCTGGCCCGGCTGATGGCCCGCCTCCGGTGAGCCGATGGCGAACCGCTGCGTCCACTATGTCGGCTTCCGGGACGACCGGTACTGGAACGCCTACCGGATCTTCGGCGGCCCGCGCGTGATCCACCGGCGCTGGGATTTCTACGCGACCCGCGACGTCGGACCCGACGACGTGGTGGTGTTCGCCGAGGGTGACGAGACGCAGCCCGTCGCGGACCGGAACGCCACAGACCTCGACGAGCGCTGGCTGTAGCGGTCACGCACGGTGTGCCCGGGTCGGAGAACGCGCTCCCGCGGACGCCGCCGCGGATTCGTGCCGGAGGAAACCCCAGCACCTTAATAGGTATTGCGCCCTCACAAGAATTCGCGAGAGTAGCTGTGAGGTTCCACTCGCAATCGGGGAGGTCCGCGGTGGTCGAGATCCGTATGTCGGAGGACAACGACGGCCGCTGGACGGTCTACGCGCCGGGGCTGGTGGTCACCGATCTGACCCACGAGGAAGCCCAGGCGTTCGCGGCGAGCTACCGGCGCGTCACCGCAGCGTGATCGGGAAGAGCCGGCGCGGCGGTGCCGGCGGATTTGCGTGGATCCCCGGAGGAACGTCACGCCGCCGCGAGTATGGCGCGATCGAAGCGCGGGGCACGAAAAAACCGCCGCGGCCGGAGCCGGGCGGTTCGAGTTGATCTCGCTGGGGGAATGTCGAGACCTCGTCTACGCGCGAGATGGCAGCGCGGTTCCGGTCTCCGGGTCGAATGGTGCCCCCTGAGGCCTAGACGACCACTCCTACGGCCGTGCCTCCTCGCCGCCCCGTCATCTGCCACGCGATCGCATGGCTCGCCACGGTCGAGGAGACGGCGGCGCAGCGACTGGGCCGGTCGGTCGAACGGAAGTCGGGATGGGGCGACCGATACGGGGACAGTGAGTCGGGCTTTGCCGGCCCGAGAGGCGCTGCGGGCGCCCCCTCCTCGGTCCGCGGATCCAGGACCCTAGAAACAACAAAGCCCGCCAATGCGTTGGCGGGCTGCTGTCAGGCATTTGGTGCCCAGGAAAGGACTCGAACCTTCACCTCTCGCGAGACTGGTACCTGAAACCAGCGCGTCTACCAATTCCGCCACCTGGGCTCGCCGTCGGCCATCGGCCGACGACGGCTCCGTTTAGGCAACGGAGCCGCCGGCGTCAATCGCGATTTCAGCCCTGCGGCCACTCCCGGATGTCGACGAAGTGCCCGGTGACTGCCGCGGCCGCCGCCATGGCCGGAGAGACGAGGTGCGTGCGTCCGCGGGGACCCTGGCGGCCCTCGAAGTTGCGGTTCGACGTCGAGGCGCAGCGCTCGCCCGGACGCAGCTTGTCCGGGTTCATGCCGAGACACATCGAGCAGCCCGGCTCACGCCAGTCGAAGCCCGCCGCCTTCAGGATCTTGTCGAGACCCTCGGCCTCGGCCTGCGCCTTCACGAGGCCGGAGCCCGGCACGATCATCGCCGAGACACCCTCGTGCACCTTCCGGTCGCCGACGACCCGCGCGACCTCGCGCAGGTCCTCGATGCGGCCGTTGGTGCAGGAGCCGATGAAGATCCGGTCCAGGGTGATGTCGGTGATCCGGGTCCCCGGCGTCAGGCCCATGTAGGCGAGCGCCTTCTCCTTCGACTGCCGCTTGTTCTCGTCGGCGATCTCGGACGGGTCCGGCACGCGGCCTTGCACCGAGATCACGTCCTCGGGACTCGTGCCCCAGCTGACGATCGGCGGCAGGTTGGCCGCGTCGAGGCGCACCTCGCGGTCGAAATGCGCGCCCGCGTCGGTGACGAGGCTCTCCCAGTAGCGGCGGGCCGCGTCGAAGGCTGCGCCCTTCGGCGCCTTCGGGCGGTCCTTCACGTAGGCGAAGGTCGTCGCGTCGGGGGCGACCATGCCGGCGCGGGCACCGCCCTCGATCGACATGTTGCAGATCGTCATCCGGCCCTCCATCGAGAGGGCGCGGATCGCCTCGCCGGCATACTCGATGACGTGGCCGGTGCCGCCGGCGGTTCCGATCTCGCCGATGATCGCCAGGATGATGTCCTTCGCGGTCACGCCGGGCGGCAGCGTGCCGTCGACCGAGACGCGCATGTTCTTGGCCTTGCGCTGCACCAGGGTCTGGGTGGCGAGCACGTGCTCGACCTCCGAGGTGCCGATGCCGTGGGCCAGCGCCCCGAAGGCGCCGTGCGTCGAGGTATGCGAATCGCCGCACACGATCGTCTGGCCGGGCAGCGTGAAGCCCTGCTCGGGGCCGATGATGTGGACGATGCCCTGGCGCCGGTCGAGGGCGTCGTAGAACTCGATGCCGAAGTCGCGCACGTTCTCGGCGAGCGCTTCCAGCTGCGTGCGGCTCTCCGGGTCCTCGATGCCCTGCGAGCGGTCCGAGGTCTGGACGTTGTGGTCCACGACGGCCAGCGTCTTCTCCGGATGACGCACCTTGCGGCCGGCCACGCGGAGACCCTCGAAGGCCTGCGGGCTCGTCACTTCGTGGACGAGGTGCCGGTCGATGTAGAGGAGGCTGGAGCCGTCCGGCTGGACATCGACGACGTGGTCGTCCCAGATCTTGTCGTAGAGGGTGCGCGGGCTGGTCATCGGTCTTCGTCTTCGGCGATTGGGGTCGGTGCAGAACTCTCGCGATGATGCGTGGTCCTTAGTAGGCATCGCGCGCGGTTTTCGAAAGAGGCGAGCCCTGTGCCGGCCGAACGGCCGCCCGGCTGATCCGCGCGGTTGTCACCGCCGGCCACTCCTGCGCGCTGGCGCCCCACCCCGCACAGGCTCTATGCCGGGACGGGGGAGGCGGCCGACACCGACGCGCGGCCGAACGTGGGAGTGAACGATGGCTGAGGCCCCGGTCGAGATCCTGTTGCTCCGGAAGATGCACCCGCTGGTGGAGAAGGCCTTCGCGGGGCGGTACGGGGTCCACCGGCTGGCGGAGGCCGCGAACCCGGAGGCCCTGCTCGCCGAGATCGGCCCGCGGATCCGGGCGCTCTGCGTCGGCGGCGGGGTGGACGGGGCGCTGATGGACCGGCTGCCGAACCTCGAGCTGATCGCGAATTTCGGCGTGGGCTACGACGCCGTCGACGCCGCCGGGGCGCAGCGGCGCGGGATCGTCGTCACCAACACGCCGGACGTCCTCACCGACGAGGTCGCCGACCTCGCCCTCGGCCTCACCCTCGCCACCCTGCGGCGGATCCCTCAGGCCGACCGCTACCTGCGGGACGGCCACTGGCCCAAGGCGCCCTTCCCGCTCACGGCATCGCTGCGCGGGCGGCGGGTCGGCATCCTCGGTCTCGGCCGGATCGGGCGGGCGATCGCCCACCGCTTGGAGAGCTTCGGCGTCGCGATCGACTACCACGGCCGCAGCCGGCAGGCCGACATACCCTACACGTATCACGATACGTTGATCGGCCTCGCCCGCGCGGTCCACATCCTCATCGTGGTGGCGCCCGGCGGCGCCGACACGCGCAACCTCGTGGACGCGGCCGTGCTGGAGGCGCTCGGTCCCGAGGGCATCCTGATCAACGTCGCCCGGGGCACCCTGGTCGACGAGGCGGCGCTGACCGCGGCGCTGAAGGCGGGCACGATCCTCGGCGCCGGCCTCGACGTCTTCGAGAACGAGCCGCACGTCCCCGCGGATCTCGCCGCCCTCGACAACACGGTGCTGCTGCCGCATGTCGGGTCGGCCTCCGAGCACACCCGCGCGGCGATGGCCCAGCTCGTGGTCGACAACGTCGTCTCGTGGTTCGAGGGACGGGGTCCGCTGACGCCCGTCGCCGAGACACCCTGGAGACCGACCGCGTGAGACAGGCTCGGGCCGCCCTGCTGGCCGCATCGGCGCTGATCGCGGCCGCCGCGATCGTCCGACCGGCCGACGCCCAGGACGTGCCCGCGGCCACAGACGAGGCCGCACCGCCGTCCCCTCCTCCGGCCGCGGAGACGCTCGCGGCGCCCCCGGCTCCGACCGCGCCGCCGAGCCTCCCCGAGAAGCTCGGGCAGGTGCCTGGAACCTGGGACCTGTCGCGGGACGGCACCAACCGCCGCTGCGTCATGACGCTGGTGCTCGACAGCGGCGAGGCGGGGCAGCGGCTGCGCTTCCCGGCCGGATGCCGGCGGGCCCTGCCGGTCCTGAACGGGGTCGCCGGCTGGCTCTTCGTCGACGGGGCCGTCCGCCTCGTCGACCGCAACGTCCGCCCGGTCCTCGACTTCGCCAAGCGGCCGGACCAGCGCAGCCTCGTCGCCCAGGCCGAGGGCGGCGAGCGCTACAGTCTCGTTCCCCTCGACATCGTCGCGATGCGGCCGGCCGACGCGGCCGCCGCGCCCGAGACCGCGCCGACGGATCCGGCTAGCCCGGCCCCCTCCCCGCTCCAGACGGCAGCCCCGGTCCCGGCCGAGCTGCAGCCGCCGGCTACCGCCCCGGCCGCGACCGCCTCGGCGGGGCCGGCGCCGGGGCTCTACGCCCTCGACCGCTTCCAGCAGCGCGACACCTGCCGGATCAACCTCGACGGCACCGGCGGCGGCGTGCGCATCGTCCCCGGCTGCCACGACAGCGGCCTGGAGGTGTTCGATCCGGTGCGCTGGCGCTACGCGAACGGCAGGATCACGCTGACCGCCAAGCGGGGCCACAGCATCGACCTCGTGCCGAGCGGCGACGGCCGGTGGCGGCGCGATCCCGAGGTCGGCACCACCTTCATCCTGCGCCGCGTCGATTGAGCGCACCGCGCGGCGGCGACCGCGCGCTCGGTGACGGGCGCGTCAGCGCGACGAGCCGCGCCCGTCCTGGACCGGCAGCATCCGCTCCAGCAGACCGTCGCGGCGGATGACCAAGTGCCACGCCGTGCCGGCGATGTGCAGCAGGACCAGGGCGTACACGAGCCACTGGCCGAACACGTGGATCGACTCGAAGATCTTCTGCGTCGCGTCGTCCTTCGGCAGTCCCGGGATCGTGAACAGCCAGAAGTACGGCGTGTCGCGCCCCGACAGCGCGCTCAGCAGGTAGCCGCTGATCGGCATGATCAGGAAGATCGCGTAGAGCAGGACGTGGTTGACGCGCCCGATCAGCGTCAGGAGCCGGGGCGCCTGCGGGTCCGGCGGCGCCGGCCGGATCATCCGCCAGAGGATCCGCACGACCACGATCGCCAGGATCGTCAGGCCGACCGACTTGTGCAGCACGAACATGCTGCCCTTGGCGGGCGTCGGCGGCAGGCTGATCGCGACCCAGGCGAGCGGCAGCACCGCCAGGACGAGGGCGGCGTTCAGCCAGTGCAGCGCCTGCGAGACCGGATGGTAGCGCGGCAGTCCGGATGCCGTGACGTAGGTGGCGGGCAGCGCGGTCGGCGCCTTGCCGGCCGTGAGCGGAGAGCCTGACATGATCCCTCGCGGAAGAGCGTGGTCCCCCTCCGATCTAGGGCCCGCCTCAGGGCGGGGGAGTCTCCCGTCAGCCGTATGCGCCGGACGAGGCCGTCCGCGACACGTCGAGCAGGGCTGCGAGCTCCGCGGCCGCGGCGCGCAGCCGGACCGCCACGGTCTCGTCGACGATGCGGCCGTCCACCAGGTCGTCGGACCCGGCATAGACCGAGGTCGGCGCGACGTGGGCCGCGAAGAAGCCGAACAGGGGCCGGAGCCCGTGCTCGACCACCAGGGCGTGGCGCAGGCCCCCGCCCGTCGCGGTCAGCGCCACCGGCATGCCGATCATCCGGGCCGGGTCGACGAAGTCGAAGACGTGCTTGAACAGCCCGGCATAGCCGCCCTGGTAGACGGGCGTCCCGACGATCAGCGCGTCCGCCGCCTCGATCGCCTCGACGAGGCGCGCGGCGGGCGCCGACAGATCGTCCCGCTGCGTCGCGCCGAGGCCCGGGCCGGCATCCATCAGGTCGTACACGGCGAGGTCGATCCCGCGCAGGCGACCGAGCTCGGCGCCGAGGGCCTCGACCAGGATGCGGGTGCGCGAGGGTCGCTTGGCGCTGCCCGAGAAGGCGACGACGCGGGCACGGCTGGGCTTCACACTCGACTCGACACTCACCACGAAACCTTCCGCCGCAGCACGCCCTGATCCGGGACTCCGAACACCCTGGCGCATGCGCGGCACGCGACACGGGTCGATTCGACGGTAACGCATTCCCGCGCCGGATAAAGCCTCGGCGCGGCCGCGCGGGCGGCGGTCAGGCGGGACCGTCTCGGCGGGTTCGTCATCCGCGGAGCCGCCAGACGTGGCTGCGCTTGATCTCGGAATCCTCCAGCGCGCGCGAGACCGGAACCTCGTAGGTCGCGAGGCAGTCGAGGCGGTCCCGCGGGAGGTAGGTGCGGCCCGGATCGCCGATCAGCACGGTGACGCCGCGCGCCTGCAGGCGAACGAGCCAGGCGGTCACGGCCTCGGCGAGGTCGCGCTCGTAGAACACGTCGGCGGCCAGGACGAGATCCGCCCGGGGATCCGTGGCGAGGAGATCGTCGGCGATCGCGGCGACGCGGTCGCCGACGCCGTTGGCCGCGGCGTTCAGCCCGATCGCCGCGACGGCGAAGGGGTCGAGGTCGCTGGCGACGACGTGGCGCGCCCCGGCGCGGGCCGCCGCGATCGCGACGAGGCCGGACCCCGAGGCGAAATCCACCGCGCGCGCGCCGTCCGCGACCTCCGGGTTGTCGAGGACGTAGCGGGCGAGCGCCTGGCCGCCCGCCCAGGCGAACGCCCAGAACGGCGGCGGCAGCCCGATCGCCTGCAACTCCTCCTCGGTCCGCTGCCAGAGTTCGGTCGCCTCGTCGGCGACGTGCAGGCGGATCTCGGGCGCGTGGGGGACGGGCAGCAGGCGGGTGTTGGCGCGGATGAAGCCGGCGGGATCGTCCGGTGCGCGCACGGTCAGGCCTCCAGCAGGTCGCGCCACACGGCGCGGACCTGGTCGGTCACCGCCGCCTCGGTGAAGCCCCCGGTCTCGATCCGCGCCCGCGCGGCCGCGCCCAGGCCGGCGACGAGACCGGCATCGCCGCTCAGGCGCGCCAGCGCGGCGGCCAGGGCCGGCGCGTCGTCCGGGGGAACGAGCAGGCCCTCGACGCCGTCGCGCACGAGGCTGCGGCAGCCCGGGACGTCGGACGCGACCAGCGCTCGGCCGCAGGCGGCGGCTTCCAGCAGTGTCCGCGGCAGGCCTTCCCCGCCGCGCGAGGGCAGGCAGGCGACGTGGTGGCCGGCCCAGACCCCCGCCACGTCGGTCGTCGGCCCGTGCCAGACGATGCCGTCGCGGCTCCAGGCGCGCAGGGTGTCGGCGCCGATCGCCCGCCGGTTCGACGGGTCCGGCGCGCCGTACAGCGCCAGCTCCACCGGCGCGCCCTGGCTCCGGGCGAGGCGGACGGCCTCGACGGCGACGTCGATCCCCTTCGACCAGAGCATCCGGGCCACGACGGCCACCCGCAGCGGCGGTATCGGCGGCAGCGGCTGCGGGACGAAGACCGCCGGATCGACGCCGGCGCCGCCCACCACGGTCACCGACCGGTCGAGCGGGTCGAGGCCCAGGGCCAGGGCGTCGTCGGGATTCTCGAACAGGAAGCGCGTCCGCGACGAGGCCAGCGGCCCCCGGATCAGCGCCCGCAGGGCGAGGCGCGCCGCCCGGCCGAGGCGGTCGCTCCGGGCGCCGACGAGCCCGAGGCCGGTCAGGGCGAAGACGCGGGACGGGATGCCCGCCATGGCGGCGGCCGTGCCGCCGACCAGGATGCCCCGCAGGGCGATGCAGTGGACGATGTCGGCCTTCAGCGCCTTGAGGATCGCGGCGAGCTGCCCGGCCGCGTAGCCCGCGGCCATCGGGTTGAGGCTCGCCCGCTCGGCCTCCAGGTTGACGACCTGCGCGCCGGTCGCCTCGATGGCGGCCCTGTGGAGGCGGACCCGCGTCACCACCGCGACCGAGAGACCCATGCCGACGGCGGCGCGGGCCATCGGCAGGAAATGCGAGGCGAAGAACCAGTCCTCGGTCACCACGAAGACCAGGCGGCGCATCGGAACGGGCAGGTTCCCGGGTTCGGCATCGGACTGCATCCGTCCCCTCTAGCACGGCGGGGGGGGCCGTCCTGCGGCGGATGTGCAGGCCCGGAACGGCGATCCCGTACCGCCGGTTGTCCAAGGCCTTCTCGCCGGGCGAGGCAGCCGGGCGGCGTCGATGGGAGGGGTTGTTCATGGCGTGCGTCGAGATGGCGGAGAGCGGCGGAGACCTCCGCGCCGCGGCCGAGGAGGCCGGGCTCGTCTACGTCGACGACGGCCGGCCGGGGCTGACCCGCCGCCGGAGCGGCACCGGCTTCCGCTACCTCGACCCGAAGGGCGCGCCGGTGCGCGACAGGGCGGTGCTGGCCCGCATCCGCAGCCTCGCGATCCCGCCGGCCTACACGGATGTCTGGATCTGCCCCCGCCGCAACGGCCACATCCAGGCCACGGGCCGCGACGCCAAGGGGCGCAAGCAGTACCGCTACCACCCGGACTTCCGGCAGGCGCGGGAGGCCAACAAGTTCTCGCGGATCATGGCCTTCGCGGACGCGCTGCCGGGCATCCGCCGCCGCGTCGACGCCGACATGAGGCGGCCAGGCCTGCCCCGCGACAAGGTGCTGGCCACCGTGGTGCACCTGCTGGAGACCACGCTGATCCGCGTCGGCAACGACGATTACGCGCGGACCAACAAGAGCTACGGCCTGACGACCCTGCGCGATCCCCACGTCCGGATCGAGGGTTCGGCCCTGTCGTTCCGCTTCAAGGGCAAGAGCGGCAAGACCTGGGACGTGTCGCTGAAGGACCGGCGGGTCGCCCGGATCGTCAAGGCCTGCCAGGACCTGCCGGGTCAGGAGCTGTTCCAGTATCTCGACCCGGACGGCACCCAGCGCGACGTCACCTCCTCGGACGTGAACGCGTACCTGCGCGAGATCACCGGCGAGGACTTCACCGCCAAGGATTTCCGGACCTGGGCCGGCACGGTGCTGGCAGCGCTGGCGCTGCGGGAGTTCGAGAGCTTCGACAGCGAGGCCGGGGCCAAGCGCAACATCCGCGCGGCCATCGAGAACGTCGCGGGCCGCCTCGGCAACACGCCGACGATCTGCCGCAAGTGCTACATCCACCCGCAGATCCTCGACTGCTACCTGGAGGGCGGCCTGCTCCTGCAGGTGAAGGACGCGGTCGAATCGGAGCTGAGCGAGGACCTGTCCAGCCTGCGGCCCGAGGAGGCGGCGGTGCTGGGACTCCTGCAGGCGCGCCTCTCCGCCGCCGAGGACGCCGTCAAGGCCGGCGGTCGGGTCAAGCCGGCGGGCGCGCGGAAGCGCGGGGCGAAGGCGCCCGAGCGGTCCAAGAGCGGGACGGCGGCCAAGCGCGCGTCCGGAGCCGGGAAGGCGGCCGCGGCCGCTTAGGGGGGCGGTCTCGCCGAGACCGCCCGATCCCCCTCTCAGTGCCGGGACTGGTTGTCGTTGCCCGAGGACCGGTTGTCGGTGCCGCGCCGAACCTGATCGCTGGAATCGACCACGGGGGCCAGACCGAGCTGGCGGGCCAGCGAGACGAGGTCCTTGAGCCGGCCGGTCTGGGTCTTGCGCCGCAGGTTGAGCCGGTGGGTCTCCACCGTGCGCACGCTGAGCGCCAGCCGCCGCGCGACCTCCTTGTTGCTGAACCCGGAACTCAAAAAGCGCAGCACCTCGGCCTCGCGGGGCGTCAGACCGAGGCTCTCGCCCGCCTCCGGCGGCATCGCCACCGGCTGCTCCGGCGGGACCAGGACGTCCGAGCCCTCCGCCAGCGCCAGCAGCGCCGCGCCGAGATCCCGCGGCGACTTGGAGCGCGCCACGAAGGCGTCGGCGCCCGCCGCCAGCAGGGCGCGGAGGTCGTCCGCCGTCAGCGCGCCGAAGGCGACCAGCGTGCGCAGCGCCGGCTGGCGCTCCTTCAGGGCGACGATGCGGGCGATCCCGTCGGCCAGCCGGATCTCGTCGAGGAAGACCAGGGCGACGCTGCTGCCGGCGTCGGCGCGGTCGAGATCGGCCTCGCCGATGGTGTGGAATTCGGGCATGTGCTCGAGGGTGGCGCGAACCGTCGCGCTCAGGTCCTCCGGCTCATCCAGGATCAGGACGCCAACGGCCGTACTCATGACCTTGCACCTCTCTCTCCCGGCTTGATACAGGCGGCCGGGATCGAAGGCGAAGTTCCAAGATCCGTTCCAGCAACAACTCGCGAATATTAAGCTTTATATTGGCCGAATCGCTCCCCAGAAACGGATACTCGGCGAATCAATGCGCCGATCTGGGACGACGGTGGGACACCGCTCGACGGACTGTGCCGATCCGGGACGGGCGGTCGGTTTCACCCCGCGACGGCGCGGCACCCCTCGCTCTGATCCGGCACCACCCGGTTCCGTCCGCCGCCCTTGGCCGCGTAGAGCGCGACGTCGGCCCGCTTGACCAGGGCCTCGACGCTGTCGCCGTCGCGCCACGTGCTGACGCCGAAGCTGCAGCTCAGCGCGATCGGACCCCGCGCCCCGCGGATCCGCAGGGATTGAACGTCGGCGCGCAGGCGCTCGGCCTGCGCCACGGCCTCCGCGAGTCCGCGGCCGGGCAGGATGACGGCGAATTCCTCGCCGCCGAGGCGTCCCGCGATGCCGGCTCCGGCGATCAGTTCGGCCACGGCCTTGATCGCCACGTCGCCGACATCGTGCCCGTGCTCGTCGTTGATGCGCTTGAAGTGATCGATGTCGAGGAGGATCGCCGAGACGGCGCACGGCCTCGGGTCTCGCGCGGCGGCGGCCCGCGCGCGCTTGAAGAAGGCACGCCGGTTGTAGGAGCCGGTCAGCGGGTCCGTCTCGGCGAGGCGGATCAGCTCCTCCTGCATGGTAGTCAGGCGCTCGGCCGCGCGCAGGCGCGCGTTCAGCTCCTCGGCGCTCGGCGGCTTCTCGATGAAGTCGTCGGCGCCGCTGTCGAGGGCCTCGGCCAGGCTGCGGACGTTGCGGGCCGACGACATGGTGATGACGTGGAGCGGCCCGCGGGATTCGGCGAGGAGCCGGGCCGACCAGCAGAGTTCGAGCCCGCAGAGCGGCCGCACCTCCAGGCTGGTGATGAGGACCCGGACCGCGGGCGTCGCCGCCAGGAACTCCAGCGCCCGCTCCGAATCCGTGAACGAGTGCACCGCGTGGCCGCGCGGCTCGATCAGGGACGCGATGATCTGCAGCACGACGCGGCTCGAGTCGACGATGACGATCTGCATGGCGTGACCCGCAACTGATATCCGCGGTGTAAGCTGGAAGGCTTAACCGCCCCCCAACGGAGCTGAACCCCGGTATGAGCGTGGCCATTACCACTCCGGACCGGCGCTATATCGTTGTCCGGGCGCGTCTGTGGCGTCGCGCGAATCCCGACCTGCCGGAATCCTGTCGGGGCGCGCTGGTGCGGCGCCTGATGGCGGCGCGCCGGGGCGTGAAGGAGGCCAAGCGGGCGGAGCGCGCGGGCGAGCCGGGCGCCGCGGAGGCGCTCGCCGCCGCCAGGGCCGAGGTCGATGCGGCGAAGGTCGGGCTCGGCGAGCGCGGGCCGGTCTGGTGGACGGACGGCGCGCCCGACCTCAACCGGCACCTCGTCCGCAACACGCCCTACGCGGCGTGGTTCGCGACGCTCAGCGCCGGGGAACCTGAACCGCGATGACCCGGGTCCCCGCGACCGGGTCGGCGCCGACGGTGCGCGCGCCGCGGCGGCCGTAGGGGGCGGCGTTGATCACCGTCAGGGTCGGCTGGGCCGCCGGAGCGGCCGGGATGCCGGTCACCGTCGGGACGCCGTAGGTGCCGTAGCTCCAGGGCGTGGGCACGATCTGGGTCGGGCGCGGCACGCGGGTCAGCGGGGCGCCGATATAGGTGCCGCGCAGGAACTCGCCGGCGAAGCCCGGATCGGCGGCGTAGCCGGGCGCGTAGGCGACCGGAGCGTAGGGATCGGCGCTCCGGAAGGTCTGCGCCGACGCGGGCGCCGCCGCCGCCAGAGCGAGCAGGGTCACGATCGTCCGGTTGGCCATGGGTCCGGCTCCGAGGGGTGTCGGCGGGCGCGGCGCGCGCCGGGTGCGGGGCCAACAGACCGGATCACCGGCCGTTCCGCGTCTCCAGCCGCGCAGAGTGCGTAACGGCCCCGTCATGCCCAGCCGATCGACCCCGGGAGCGCACCGGTCAGCGGCAGGTGGTGATCCGCCGGACCACCCAGCCCTCGCCCTCGATCCACAGACGGCGGCGGGCCCGGCTGCAGGTGACGTCGTCCTCGCGCTCCGCCGAGACGGGATGGACCTGCGGGTTGGCCTCGGCGACCTTGGTCTCGGCCGGGCCGTTGGCGGCCTGGGCCGCGAGCGGAACGGCGAGCATGACGGTGCCGGCTGCGGCGGCAGCGATCGTACGGAGTTTCATCGGGGAAAAGCGCCCTGCGGCCATGCTTGGAGGTTTGGTCCAGGAATGCGCGGGCCGGCGGTTCGGTTGCATCCCGCTTGCGTCGATCGCGACAGCCCGTGCGCTCGCTCACATCGCCGGTGGCGCCGCACGGGCTGACGCCCGGCCACGACACCTGGCCACGACACCTGGCCACCTTGCCCGGCCGCGGCGCTTAGACTTCCCGGCTTTCACGGGTAAGGAAGAACAAAACCGGACGCGCCGGTGCCCAGCCGTCCTGCGAGACCGTCCATCGCGGGCCGCGGCACGGTCCACGAAGCAGGGTTCATGAGCAAGCCGAAGCCTCCGACCAACGCGCTCCTGACACCGGAGAAGCGCACCGAGGACGTGGATCAGACGATCCGCCCGCTGAGCCTTTCCGAGTTCATCGGTCAGCGCGCGGCGCGGGCGAACATGCAGGTGTTCATCGAGGCGGCGAGGAAGACCGGGCAGGCGCTCGACCACGTGCTGTTCGTCGGGCCGCCGGGCCTGGGCAAGACCACGCTCGCCCAGATCGTGGCGCGCGAGCTCGGCGTGAACTTCCGCTCGACCTCCGGGCCGGTGATCGCCAAGGCCGGCGACCTGGCCGCGCAGCTCACCAACCTGGAGGAGCGCGACGTCCTGTTCATCGACGAGATCCACCGGCTCAACCCGGCGGTCGAGGAGATCCTCTACCCGGCCATGGAGGATTACCAACTCGACCTGATCATCGGCGAGGGCCCGGCGGCGCGCTCGGTCAAGATCGAGCTGCCGAAGTTCACCCTGGTCGGCGCGACGACGCGGGCGGGGCTGCTGACGACGCCGCTGCGCGACCGGTTCGGGATCCCGATCCGGCTGGAGTTCTACGAGATCGACGAGCTGGAGCAGATCGTGGCGCGCGGCGCGCGGGTCCTGGGCTTGGGCATGTCGGCGGAGGGCGCCAACGAGATCGCCCGGCGGGCGCGGGGCACGCCGCGGATCGCGGGGCGGCTGTTGCGGCGGGTGCGGGATTTCGCGGTCGTGGCGGAGGCCGAGACGGTGACGCGGGCGATCGCCGACCGGGCGCTGCAGCTCCTGGACGTGGACGGGGCGGGTCTGGACGTGATGGACCGCAAGTACCTGAGCCTGATCGCGCGCGCGTTCGGGGGCGGCCCGGTGGGGATCGAGACCATCGGCGCGGCCTTGTCGGAGCCGCGCGACGCCATCGAGGACATCATCGAGCCCTACCTGATCCAGCGCGGCTTCGTGCAGCGCACGCCCCGCGGCCGCGTCCTCACACGACACGCGTACCGGCACATGCAGATCCCGGAACCGACGCGCGAGACCCCCGGGCAGTTCGGCTTCTTCGGCGACGAGGAGCCGTGAGGCGGCCCCGACCGCTCTATGCACTGAGTTCGGACCAGCGTTTCCCGCGGCACATGCGCTCCGCGCGCCCCGATCCGCGCCCCTGCCGGCGCGATCGCGCCCCGCGGCATCGGCAAGTCGCTGCGACGCAATCCGTTTTCCCGACGGTTGCCGGACAATATTGCCAAGCTTAGGTCGGGTCATCACGGATCTGTGTACTGTAAAAATGTGCCGGATCGCGTGGAACAGGCCCGAAACGCGACAGTTGTGGAGGCGACCGCGCCGGGTCCGCTCGGCGCCGGCAAGGCTGTCTCGATCGGGGTCCTGCCTCTGCGATCGCGGCAGATCTTCGCGATCTCAAGAACAACGTCAGGGATAAACTTCCGCCATGAAGAAGCTCACGCTCGCCGTTCTCGGCCTGTCCGTCGCCGCGATCTCGGCGCCCGCCTTCGCGCAGGACGCCCTGCCGATCCGCGTGCTGCCCTTCGCCAACCAGGACGGCGTCGGCGCCGCCGCGACCGAGACGCCCGCCTTCCGGGCCGAGGCGCTCCGTTCGGACGCCGCCAGCATCGAGGCGAGCCGCATCGCCCTTCAGCGGTCGCGCAACCCGCAGGTCCGCAACTACGCCAACCGCGTCCTCGTCGAGCGCAAGGCGACCACGGACGCGCTGCTGCCGCCGAACACCTCCCTGACCCGCAACGGCTCGGTGGTCTCCGACAACCAGGGCATCCGCACCGACCTGAGCAACCCGGTGGGCCTCGTGCTCGCGCCGGTGACGGTGGCCGCCAACATCGGCACCGGGATCGTCGGCGGCGCCCTCGGCGCGGTCGGCATCGTCGACAACAGCCCGGCCGAGCCGGGCCGTCGCGTCGCCCTCGGCGAGCGCGGCCAGGCGCGTCTGGCGCAGCTCCAGGCGGCCCCGAACGGCCGGGCCTTCGACCGGACCTACATCGACCAGCAGGCCCGCTCGGACGCCCGCACCCTGGCGCTCTACGACGCCTACGCCAAGCAGGGCGACAACGCCCAGGGCCGCAAGTTCGCCACCGAGGCCCTGCCCTACATCGCCGACGAGCACGCCCATTCGGCGAGCCTCGCGGCCCGCATCGGCGGCTGAGCGCCGCGCATGGCGTGATCTGCGCGAGGGCCGCCCCGGGGCGGCCCTCGTCGTGTTGCGCCGTCGCACCGGCCGTCGCTAAAGGGGCGCATGAGCGCGATCGAGCCCGCCAAGAATGGATCCGCGGAGGACGGTGCCTCGCCCCACCGGATGGGCGTGCGCGTCTACTACGAGGACACCGACTTCTCGGGCTTCGTCTACCACGCCAGCTACCTGCGCTTCCTCGAGCGCGGCCGCACCGAATTGCTGCGGGAACTCGCCGGCGACCAGTCGGACCTGCACCGCGACGCACGCGGCCTCGTCTTCGTTGTGCGGCGCATGAGCCTCGATTTCCTCCGGCCGGCCCGGATGGACGACCTGCTCACCGTCGTGACCCGCACGCGCGCCCTGCGCGGCGCCTCGATGCAGCTCGCCCAGGATGTCCGACGCGGCGACGAAGTGCTGGTCTCCGCGGAGGTCACGGTCGCCTGCGTGCGGGACAGCCGCGCCGTCCGCCTCCCGGACGCGCTGCGGCGGCGGCTCGCGCCCGGCGAGGCCGCCTAGATCTCAGCCGGCCCGCGCCGGGTCGGCCTCGCAGAGCACCCGCGCGAAGGCGTTGACGATGGTCAGCGCGTCGTACTCGACCGAGACCAGCTGGTAGCCCATCCCGACCATCTCCCGGGCCCGTGCCGGCGACGGCGCGAAGGCGCAGGGGATCTTGCCCGCCGCCCGGGTCTTGCGCGCGATCTCGCCGAGGGCCGCCGTGACCGCCGATCCCAGCGGGTCGATGGCCGCCCCCTTGGACAGGGCGATCGACAGGTCGGCGGGGCCGACCAGGACGCCGTCGATGCCCGGCACGGCGAGGATCGCCTCCAGGTCGGCGATCCCCGCCTCGGTCTCGCACATGGCGATCGTGAGCGCCCGATCGTTGGCGCCCGCGAGGTAGTCCGCGCCGTTCCGGAGCCCCGAGAGCCACATGGCCCGGTCCGGTCCCCAGCTCCGCTGCCCGACCGGCGGGAATTTCGCGGCCGCCGCCAGGGCTTCGGCATCCGCGACGGTGTTGATCATCGGCGCCACGACGCCGGCCGCGCCCGCGTCGAGCATCCGCGAGACCATGGCGAAGTCGCCCACCGGCACGCGCACCAGGGTCGATTTGCCGGCCAGGGCGACCTCGGTGATCGCCGCACACGACGTTTTGTAGTCGTAGGTGCCGTGCTGCTGATCCAGCAGGACGGCGTCGAAGCCGGCGCGCGCCAGGAAGCCGGCCAGCATCGGGTCGGCGATCATGGACCAGCCCAGGAACCGGGCCGGGCCGGTGGGCAGCAGATCGGGCAGGCTGGGAACGGGGAGGGTCATGCGCGTCCTGCGTATCTCAGGGCTGTCGACTCGGCGCCGTGGGCCGCGACCATACGGGAGGCGCTTTCGGCAGGTCCAGCCCGGACGGCCCGGCCGAGCGCCTGCATGCCTCAGGATCGCCCGGATCGAAACCGATCCTTAACCCTGCCGCGCCCTTAACGGAGGCGATGCCACGGCGGGGCGCGGGGGCCGTCGACGGCCCTTACTTTCGACAGATTCGCGGGCGACAGCCTTGATATCGCTCACGGATCCGGCGGACGCGGGCCTCGCCCGGCGCATCGCGATCCGGAGCAGGAGACCTCGACGGATGAACCCAGCCGACGCGATGCAGGCCGCGCCTGTCGCCGACATGACGCTGCTCGGCCTGTTCCTGCAGGCCCACTTCGTCGTGAAGATCGTGATGATCGGGCTGCTCAGCGCCTCGATCTGGTGCTGGTCGATCATCGTCGACAAGACGCTGCTGTTCCGCCGGACCAAGGCCGAGATGGACGCTTTCGAGGACGCGTTCTGGTCCGGCCGCTCCCTGGAGGAGCTGTTCCGCTCGTTCAACGACCGGCCGGCCACGGGCCTCGCCGCCGTCTTCGTCGCCGCCATGCGGGAGTGGAAGCGCAGCTTCGAGGGCTCCGGCCGGCAGATCCAGTCGCTGTCGCAGCGCATCGAGAAGCAGCTCGACGTCACCATCCACCGCGAGGTCGAGCGGCTCGAGTCGCGCCTGCTGTTCCTCGCCTCGATCGGCTCGGCCGGCCCGTATATCGGCCTGTTCGGCACGGTCTGGGGCATCATGACCGCGTTCACGTCGATCGCGGCCTCGAAGAACACCTCGCTCGCCGTCGTCGCCCCCGGCATCGCCGAGGCGCTGTTCGCCACCGCCATCGGCCTGTTCGCCGCGATCCCGGCGGTGCTCGCCTACAACAAGCTCCAGGCCGAGGTCTCCAAGGCGCAGTCGCGGCTGGAGAGCTTCGCCGACGAGTTCTCCGCCATCCTCTCCCGCCAGATCGACGAGCGGCTGCCGCTCGCCGCCTGAACCGGCTGATCCAGAGGAGACCGATCCATGGGCATGGCAGCGGGCGCATCGCAGGGCGGCAAGCGCCGCCGGCGCCGGGGCCGCCGCGGCGGACCCATCAACGAGATCAACATGACGCCGTTCATCGACGTCGTGCTCGTGCTCCTGATCATCTTCATGGTCGCGGCGCCGATGATGACCGTGGGCGTGCCCCTCGACCTGCCGCAATCCAAGGCCTCGCCGCTCAATTCCGACGTGAAGCCGATCACCCTGTCGATCCGCCAGACCGGCCAGGTCTTCCTCGGCGAGGACGAGCTCACCGACGACTCGATCGTGCCGAAGCTCATGGAGACCGCCAAGACCGGGACCGAGGAGCGCGTCTTCGTGCGCGGCGACAAGCGGGTCGATTACGGCCGCGTGGCGCAGGTGATGGCGATCGTGACCGGCGGCGGCTTCAAGAAGGTCGCCCTCGTCACCGAGCCTGAGCATCAGTAGGGCCGTCCCGTGGAGTTCCGCTTCGACCGCAAGGAACCGGGTGTCTGGATCTCCGCCGGCACCCACGTCGCGCTCCTCGCGCTGGCGGTCTTCGGCATCGCCGCGCCGGCGCTGCCGGAGGCCCAGGAGGGCGTGCCCGTCGAGGTGATCACCGAGAACCAGTTCTCCGAGATCACCAAGGGCGAGCGCCAGGCCGACAAGCCGATGCCGAACGCCACCTCGCGGGCCGACCGCAAGGCGGAGAAGTTCGAGGACCGCGAGCCCGAGAATTCCAAGCAGGACGCGCCGACCGCGCCGACCCGCACGGCCGAGATGAAGCTCGCCAACGCGGACGAGATGCCGCTGCGCGCCGAGCCCGACCCGCAGGAGGCGGCCCAGGCCGCCAAGGCGGCGGAGAAGGCGGCCCAGGAGAAGCGCGACGCCGAGAAGGCCGCCGCCAAGGCGGCCGAGAAAGCGGCCGAGAAGGCAGCAGAGAAGGCCGCGGCTGAGAAGGCTGCCGCCGCCAAGGCCGAGGCGAAGGCCAAGGCCGAGGCGGTCGCGAAGGCCGAGGCCGAGAAGCGCGAGCAGCTCGAGAAGCTGATCGAGAAGCAGGAAGCCGAGGCCGGGGGGGGGCGCCCCGAGGGCCGCGCCCCGGAGGAGGGGGGAGGCCGCGGGGCCGCGGCCCCCCCCCAGAAGCCCCCCGCCGCGAAGAAGGCCGAAGCCGCCAAGGAAGCGGCCAAGAAGGCCGCCGACGCGAAGGCCAAGGCCGAGGCCGAAGCCGAGCGCCAGAAGGAGATCGCGGAGGCCAAGGCCGAAGCCGAGCGCGAGAAGGCGGAGGCCGCCGCCAAGGCGAAAGCCGAGGCCGCGAAGGCCGAGGCGGCCGCCAAAGCCGAGGCCGCCGCCAAAGCGAAGGCGAAGGCCATGGCGGACGCGAAGGCCAAGGCCGATGCCGAGGCCAAGGCGCGCAAGCAGGCCGAACTCGCCGACAAGTTCAACGCCGGCGACATCCGCTCGATGCTCGCCTCGAAGGCGCCGTCGCAGTCGACCGGCGCCACCGGCCACGCGGTGCAAAAGGTGGCGGCGCTCGGCGCCGCGACCGGCAACGCGCAACGCCTGTCGCCGTCGCTGCGCGACGCCCTGGTCGGGCTGCTCCAGCAGCAGATCGAGCGCTGCTACTCGGCGCCCCCCGGCGCGGCCCAGGGCGTGGTCCTGCCGGTGCTCGACATCCGCCTGAACCCGAACGGCTCGCTCAGCACCGAGCCGCGGATCATGCGCGGCGGGGCGAGCGCGGTCGACCAGTCGATCGCGCAGGCCGCGCTCCGGGCGGTCCGCCGCTGCGCGCCGTACAACATTCCGGCCACCTACGCGCCGTACTACAACGACTGGAAGGCCATCAACGCGGAGTTCGAGTTCACGGCGACCTGAGGTCTTCCAGCCAGTGTCCCGCCGTCCCCGCGTTCCCGTCTGATCGTCACTCGGATCCGACCCACCATGCTGCACCTCCCCTCCGTCGGGCGCCTCCCGACGTCCTATGCCGCGCGCCTGCTCGCGCTCCTCGTGATGCTGACGGGCTTCCTGGCGGGGCCGGCCCAGGCGCAGCTGCAGCTGCGCATCGGCGGCGGCAACTTCCAGCCGATGCCCATCGCCATCGCGGATTTCGGCGGCGACCCGAGCCTCGCCGGCCTCGTCTCCGGCGTGGTCACCAACGACCTGCGTCGCTCCGGCTACTTCACGCCGCTCGACCACGCCCGCTTCCCCGAGCAGCCGAACTTCGACGCCGCGCCGAACTTCGAGAAGTGGCGCGCCACCGGCGTGCAGGGCCTCGTCACCGGCCGGGTCGTCCGCGAGGGCGGCCGGGTCAAGGTCGAGTTCCGGCTCTGGGACGTGACCAACGGCCAGCAGATGACCGGTCAGCAATACGGCACCGACGCCGCCAATGTCCGGCGCACCGGCCACCTGATCTCCGACGGGGTCTACACCAAGATCACCGGCCTCGGCCCCTGGTTCGACAGCCGCATCGCCTTCGTGGACGAGACCGGCCCCAAGGAGAACCGCCGCAAGCGCCTGATGGTCATGGATCAGGACGGCGCCAATGTCCGGGCGATCACCACCGGCGAGATGTCGATCGTGGCCCCGCGCTACTCGCCGGCCACGCAGGACATCGCCTTCATGGCGCAGGCCACCGGCCACCAGCCGCGGGTCCAGATGATCAACCTGGAGACCGGCTCCCGCCAGGCGCTCGGCAACATCGATTCGATGAGCGCGAGCCCGCGCTTCTCGCCGGACGGCCGCAAGATCGTGATGAGCGTCCAGCAGGGCGGCAACGCCGACATCGTCACGATGGACCTCGCCTCGAAGGCCCAGCGCTCGATCACCAACGGCATGGCGATCGACACCTCGCCGACCTACTCGCCGGACGGGTCGCAGATCGCCTTCGAGTCCGACCGCGGCGGCTCCCAGCAGGTCTACGTGATGGGGGCGGACGGCTCGAACCCGCACCGGATCACCTTCGGCCCCGGCTCGGCCTCGCAGCCGGCCTTCTCGCCCCGGGGCGACCTCATCGCCTACACCCGCCAGCGCAACGGCGGCTTCGCCATCTGCGTCTCGAAGCCCGACGGCTCCGGCGAGCGCGTCCTCACCGAGGGCTTCCACAACGAGGGCCCGACCTTCGCGCCGAACGGCCAGTACGTGCTGTTCTTCCGCGATCCGGGCGGCCAGGGCGGCGGCAAGCTGTTCATGGTCGACATCACCGGCAAGGTGGAGCAGCCGGTCCCGACGCCCGCCTACGCGTCCGACCCGACTTGGTCGCCGCTGCTGTCGGGCCGCTGAGCGCGTCGCGGGGCCCGCCCCCCGGGGGGGGGGCCGGGGGGCGGCCGCGGCCCGGGGGGGCGGGGGGGGGAGGG
>NZ_JBKFBI010000051.1:0-36137 GCF_053346095.1 Methylobacterium sp. A52T
CCCCTCTCCCGTGCGGGAGAGGGACAGGGTGAGGGATGAGAACAGTCCGGAAGAGTCGCGACCTGTACGCGCATCGGCGGCCTGTTCAGTCCTGATCCTTCGCGTCCCTCACCCCAACCCTCTCCCGCACGGGAGAGGGGGCCTGGCGCGGCTGGCGAGACCGGGCTCGCCGTCCTTCCCGACCGTTGCAACATGGTCGGATACGGCTCTAGCCCGGATCGTCGGCCGGCTTCTCGCCCGGCGCCGCGAACAGGTCCTCCGGCGCGACGACGGTGACGCGGCGCTGCGCCACGTTGAGGACCGGCACGAAGGCCTTCGTGAAGGGCAGGAGCGCGGTGGCGCCGCCGTTCGGCGGGCGCAGCTCCAGGAGGTCGCCGCCGCCGTAATTCGGCACGGCCACGATCGTCCCGACCAGGGTCCCGGCCTCGTCCACCGCCGCGGCGCCGATCAGGTCGGCGGCGTAGACCTCGTCGTCGTCCTCGGGCACGGCCAGACGGTCGCGGGGAACGTACAGGGCGACGCGGTTGAGCGCCTCCGCGGCGCTGCGGCCCGAGACGCCCTTGACCCGGGCGATCAGCATGTCGGGCGACGGGCCGGGGGCGGGACGCACGTCGGCGAGCGTCAGCGTCCGGCCGTCGGCCGTCTGGAGCGTTCCGTAGCCGGCGATCGCCTGCGGATCGCCGGTGTAGGATTTGAGCCGGACCTCGCCGTTGAGGCCGTGCGCCCGCCCGAACTCGCCCAGCAGGACGAGGTTCGGATCGGGCGGCGCGGGAAGCGGCGCCGGCTTGGCGGCCGGCTTGGGGGCCGGCGCCTTGGGCGAGGTCGCCGCGTCGGGCGCGATCTTGCCGATCGCCGAGCTCGTGCGGCCTCGGCGGCCGCCGTCGCGGGAGGTGGGACCTGCGGGGCGGCGCGCCATGACCGGTGCGCCTTACGCGGCGGCGTCCTCGGCGGGAGCGGCGGCCTTCTCGGCACGCTTGGCGGCGCGCTCCTTGGCCTTCTCGCCCGGCTCGGCCTTCTGCGGGTTGTTGCGGGTCGGGCGCTTGGCGAGACCGGCCTGGTCGAGGAAGCGCAGGACGCGGTCGGTCGGCTGCGCACCCTTGGCGAGCCAGCTCTGGATCTTCTCGTTGTCGAGCACGATGCGGGCCGGATCGTCCTTGGCCTTCATCGGGTCGTAGGCGCCGACCTTGTCGATGAAGCGGCCGTCGCGCGGGGCGCGGGCGTCGGCGACGACGATGCGGTAGTAGGGGCGCTTCTTGGCGCCGCCGCGGGTGAGACGGATCTTGAGGGCCATGGTCTGACTACTTTCGCTGTTGCTCGATCTGGGACTCGTGGTCCGCCTTGATCGACTGGTGGTGCCGAATGACTTCCTTGACCACGAAGGCCAGAAACTTCTCGGCGAAGTCGGGGTCGAGCTTGGCCTCGACCGCGAGCTTGCGGAGCCGGGCGACCTGACGGGCCTCCCGGTCCGGATCGGAAGGGGGGATCCCCTTTCGGGCCTTGAGCTCGCCGACCCGCTGCGTGCAGCGGAAACGCTCGGCGAGGAGGTGGATCAGCGCCGCATCGAAATTGTCGATGCTGTCCCGCAGGCGCGCGAGTTCGGGATCGACGGCCTGGGCCGCGAGCACGCTCATTTCTTCTTCCCCGGCATGAACCCACCGAGACCCGGCAGCTTCGGACCGCCGAGGCCCGGAAGTCCGGGAAGCTTGGGCATCCCGCCCCCGCCCAGGCCCGGCGGCATCGGCGGCAGCTTGCCGCCGAACTGCTTCTCGAGCTGCGCGATCTGCTCCGGCGTCGGCTCCGGCATGCCGGGCGGGAGACCGGGCATTCCACCGCCCATGCCACCGCCCATCCCGCCGCCCAGGCCGAACATCGAGCCGAGCGCCTGCCCGATCCCGCGCTTGCCCTGGCCCATCGCCTTCATCATGTCGGCCATGGTCCGGTGCATCTTCAGGAGCTTGTTGATCTCCGAGACGTCGACCCCCGAGCCCGCCGCGATGCGCTTCTTGCGGCTGTTCTTGAGGAGGTCGGGGTTCTTCCGCTCCTGCGGGGTCATCGACGAGATGATCGCCCGCTGGCGCTTGAACATCTTCTCGTCGAGGTTGGCGCCCTCGACCTGCTTCTTGATCTGGCCCATCCCGGGCAGCATGCCCATCAGGCCGCCGATGCCGCCCATCTTCTCCATCTGGGCGAGCTGCATGGAGAGATCCTCCAGGTCGAACTTGCCCTTGCGCATCTTCTCCGCGGTGCGGAGCGCCTGCTCGTGGTCGATGGTCTCGGCGGCCTTCTCGACGAGCGAGACGATGTCGCCCATGCCGAGGATGCGGTTGGCCACGCGGGCCGGGTGGAACTCCTCCAGCGCGTCGACCTTCTCGCCGACGCCGACGAGCTTGATCGGCTTGCCGGTGACGGCGCGCATCGACAGCGCCGCGCCGCCGCGGGAATCGCCGTCCATGCGGGTCAGCACGAT
The DNA here is from genome assembly GCF_053346095.1 of Methylobacterium sp. A52T. Taxonomy (NCBI): domain Bacteria; kingdom Pseudomonadati; phylum Pseudomonadota; class Alphaproteobacteria; order Hyphomicrobiales; family Methylobacteriaceae; genus Methylobacterium; species Methylobacterium sp. A52T. Next base: position 2,468 of record NZ_JBKFBI010000051.1, read on the forward strand.
GCCGGTGACTCCGAGCCGCTGGTCGAAGGCGCGGGCGGTGTTGACCGCGTCCTGGCCGGTGAGCGCGTCGGCGACGAGCAGCACCTCGTGGGGCCTCGTCGCGGCCTTCACCTCGGCGGCCTCGGCCATCAGGCCCTCGTCGACCGTGGTGCGGCCGGCGGTGTCGAGCATCACGACGTCGAAGCCGCCGAGGCGGGCCGCGTCCATGGCGCGCTTGGCGATCTGCACCGCCGACTGGCCGGCGATGATCGGCAGGCTCTCCACGCCGACCTGCTTGGCCAGCACCGCGAGCTGCTCCATGGCGGCCGGGCGGCGGGTGTCGAGGGAGGCGAGCAGGACCTTGCGCTTCTCGCGGTCGGAGAGGCGCCGGGCGATCTTGGCGGTGGTCGTGGTCTTGCCCGAGCCCTGCAGGCCGACCATCAGGATCGGCACCGGGGCGGGGGCGTTGAGATCGACGGTCTCGGCGTCGGTGCCGAGCATGGCCACGAGCTCGTCGTTGACGATCTTCACGACCATCTGGCCGGGCGTCACCGACTTGAGCACGACGGCGCCGACGGCCTTCTCCTTCACCCGGTCGGTGAAGCCGCGGACCACCTCGAGGGCGACGTCGGCCTCCAGCAGGGCGCGGCGCACCTCGCGCATGGCGGCGGTGACGTCGGCCTCGGTCAGGGCACCGCGACGGGTGAGCCCCGAGAGGATGCCGGAGAGGCGGTCGGACAGGCCTTCGAACATGTTCCTGACGCCCCGCCGTTACTGCTCGAGCCCGGCGCGCTCGACGCGGCGTGCCTGGAGGGCGGCCTCGAAGCCGCGCACGGCCTTGGCGAACTTGTCCCGGCAGTCCGGGTTGCAGAAGCCCACCACGGCGCCGTTGTAGAGCGTCAGCGAGTCGGCCGAGATCGGCTTGCCCGACCACGGGCAGGTCTCGTTGATCGCGTCCTCGATCTTCAACGCTTCTTGATCTCGCGTCATGCGGGTGCCTCGGCCGGCGGATCCCGTCCTCGCATATCGGCCAACGCCCATCGCGCCCGAGGGCGCGGACGCGCTGTCGGGCGTTGACCTCCGGCCTCGCGGGACCGGTCGGCTTGGCATCGGTCGATCTGCTACGGATCGGGAGGCCGGGGCGTAGCGGCAGCCGGCCGGAAAGTCAATTTTTCGGCCCGGCCAGCGCCGCGGCGGTGCCGAAACGGGCCGCCGATCGGTGTTAACTTTTACCGATCGTTAAGCATGTTGGGATTGTCTTCGGGCCATATTCGATCAGGACGCCCGCCGATGTCGGAACCCGCCCGCTCTCACTCGCCGACCGAGTCCGGCAGCTTTCCCGCGACCGGTCCGCTCCGCGACTGGCTGACGGCGATGAAGGCCCAGGCGCCGGCCGAGGCCCGCGGCGACGGGCGGCCCGAGGAGACCCTGCCCGAGGCGCGGCGGCCGCGCGGCGGGGAGACGGCGTGGTCGCCCCGCGTCGTCCCGGCCCCCGAGGCGCCGCGGGCCGCGGCCGAGGATCCCGACATCGCCGAGCTGATGGCCGAGAACCTGATGCTCAAGGCCAGACTCCGCGTCGAGGCCGAGCGGCAGGACGAGCTGCAGGCGATCCTGGCCGACGAGATCCGCACGCTCCGCGAGCATATCCGCGACGAGATCGGCTCCCTGGAGGATCTCCGGGCCGAGCAGGAGGACGTCCGCGTCGAGCGCGAGGAGTTCCGCGGCGAGCGGGAGCGCTTCCGGGCCGAGCGCGAGGAACTGCGCGCCGAGCGCGACCGGGCGATCGCGGAGCGGGACGCCCTGCGGGCCGAGCGGCTGACCCTGGCCGGCGAGCGCGATGCCCTGCGCGAGGAGCGCGACCTGTGGCGCGCCCGGACCGAGGCGCTGGCCCAGCCGCTGTTCCAGTCCCAGCGGCGCTGAGCGGCACTGGGCGGCGCTGGGCGCCGCCGACCGCAAGTCCGGACCCTGAAACGCCGAAGGGCCACCCGAGAGGGTGGCCCTTCCATTGCCGAACCGTGTTGTCCGGCGGAACTGTCCCGAGATCGGGTCTCTGACGCGTCTTAGAGCGACGCGCCGGAGGCGACGGTCCAGGTCCGATGAGCCGAGACACACGGCTGATGACAATGAGACACTGGATCACCTCCTTTCGTTGGTTGCGGGTGAGGCGAAGGTAGGTGGCCGCGCCCGGCTTGTGAAGCCCCGCGCCTGCGCCCGTTTGTCCTCCCCGGCCCGGCGCTTCCCCGTCCCGGCGGCCGGGCGTATGACGGGCGCCCCGAGGTCTGCCCGAACCGCCTTGAACGCGCCCTTCGCCAACCCGCCGCGCCCCGCCGACGAGGCCGCGCTCGATCCCGACGCGATGCGCCAGCCGCTCGGCAACGCGTGGTACTGCGTCGGGCAGTCCCGGAGCCTCGGCAGGGCGGGCGGCCGGTCGGCCCTGCGGGCCGTGGCGCTGAACGGCGAGCAGATCGTGCTGGGCCGCGGCCCCGACGGCGCGCCCTTCGCGCTGCGCGACCGCTGCCCCCACCGCGGCATGGCCCTGTCGAAGGGCCGCTTCGACGGCGACACCCTGATGTGCCCGTTCCACGGCTGGCGCTTCGGCACCGACGGGCGCTGCCGCGACGTCCCGACCCTGTCGGAGCACGACGCCGCCGACTTCTCGCGCATCCAGGTGCAGCGCTTCCCCGTCCGGGAGAGCGCCGGCTTCCTCTGGGTCAACCCGCATCTCGGCCCCGCCGCCGGCGCGGTGCCGGAGGTGCCGGCGCTGGATTTCGAGCCGGCCGGCTCCCTCGTGGTCGAGCTGGAGGTCGAGGCCTCCTTCGACCTGACGACGCTGAGCCTCGTCGATCCCGGGCACGTCGCCTTCGTCCACGATTCGTGGTGGTTCCGGCCCTCGAAGCAGCTCCGCGAGAAGGTGAAGACCTTCCAGCCGGTGCCCCACGGCTTCGTGATGACGAGCCACGCGACCACGACGAGCTCGCCGGTCTACCGCCTGCTCGGCGGCGTCCCCGAGGTCGAGATCGAGTTCCGCCTGCCCGGCGTGCGCCTGGAGCGCATCCGCGCGGGGGCGAAGCGGGTGGCGAACTACACCTTCGCGACGCCGCTGACGCCGGACCGGACGCTGCTCACGAACGCGCTCTACTGGAGCATGCCGGCCCTGAACCTGCTCAGGCCGGTCGCGCGCCCGCTGATGCGGCAGTTCCTGACCCAGGACCAGCAGGTGCTCCAGCACGCGCAGGACGGGCTCGACCGCAAGCCCACCATGGTGCTGTTCGGCCAGGGCGACCTGCCCTCGCAATGGTATTTCCGGCTGAAGCGCGAGGCCCTGGAATCGGCCCGCGACGGGCGCCCGTTCGTCAACCCGCTAGAGCGCCGCGAGCTGCGCTGGCGCTCCTGAGGCGCCGCTACCGCGCCGTGGCGTCGTCGCGGCAGGGACGGATCGTCTCCGGCCGCGGGCGCGCCTCCGGGGCAGGGGCGGCGAACACCGCCAGGTAGGCCCCGTCCGCGAGCGGCCGGAAGCCGGTCTCCCGGTAGCCCGCGGCGGCGAGCTCGCAGCGCAGGAGCGCCGGCGGCGTGCCGTGCCGCGACGGGATCGCGTCGGCATCGACGATCCCGACCCGGCCGCCCGGGCGCATCGCGGCGGCGAGGTTGTGGAGCAGGCCGAAGGGCTGGGTGATCTCGTGGTACATGTGGACAAGGATCGCCGCGTCCACCGAGGCCGGGGGCAGGCGCGGGTCGTGCGGCTCGCCGCGCACGACCGTGACGTTCCCGAGCGCCTTCACCCGCTTCTCCAAGGCCGCCAGGTAGGACGGAGTCACGTCCTCGGCGAGCACGCGGCCCCGCGGCCCGACCCGGGGGCTCAGCCGCACCGCGTAGTAGCCGCTGCCGGCGCCGATATCCGCCACCGTCTCGCCGGGGGCGATGCCCATCCCCTCGGCCACCTGCTCGAACTCGCCCGCCCTGTCGCGCTCGGCCTCCGAGGACCAGCGCGGCGCGACGATCTCGGCCACGGGCCGGTCGGGCCTGGGGAAGGCGGCGGCGGGCGCGCCCGGGGGCGCCAGCGGCTCGGCGGCGCGGGCCGGGCCGGCCAGGGCAGCGGTGGCGGCAGCGGCCGCGAGGAGGGCGAGGGCGCGGTTCATGGCCGACAACCCGCGGGGGGCGCCCGCGGTGCCGGGCCCGTTGACCGTGCCGCACCCCGCGCGCCATCAAGCGCCATGACGCGCGCGGACACGCCCTGGCGGGCCACGATCCTCACCCTCTACCCGGAGATGTTCCCGGGCCCGCTGGGCGTGTCCCTGTCGGGCGACGCCCTGGCGCGGGGCGACTGGACCCTGGAGGCCCGCAACATCCGCGCGCACGGCCTCGGCCGCCACCGCTCGGTGGACGACACGCCGGCCGGCGGCGGGGCCGGGATGGTCCTGCGCTGCGACGTGCTCGGCGCCGCCATCGACGCCGCGACTTACAACGCCGCGACCGGGGCCGACGACCCGCGCCCGCGCCTGCTGATGTCGCCCCGCGGCCGGCCGCTCACCCAGGCCCGCGTTCGCGACCTCGCGGCGGGACCGGGCGCGCTGATCGTCTGCGGCCGCTTCGAGGGCGTCGACGAGCGCGTCATCGCCGGGCGCGGCCTGGAGGAGGTCTCGATCGGCGACTACGTGCTGTCGGGCGGCGAGATCGCCGCCCTGGTGGTGCTGGACGCCTGCGTGCGCCTCCTGCCCGGCGTCATGGGCAAGGTGGAATCCGGCGTCGAGGAGAGCTTCGAGGGCGGGCTCCTCGAGTACCCGCACTACACGCGCCCCCGCGACTGGGAGGGCCGCGCGATCCCGGACGTCCTCTCCGGCGGCAACCACGCCGCCATCGCCCGCTGGCGGCGGGCGGAGGCCGAGCGGATCACCGCCGAGCGGCGCCCGGACCTGCGCCCCGGGGACGGCCCCGGTCAGGCCGGCTCGAGGTCGATCACCGGGCCGTCCCGGTCGTAATCCGGCGGGTCGAGCCGCAGCGGCTGCGGCACCAGCCGCGGTGTCCGGCTCGCCTGCAGGAGGCGGGGGATTAAGGCCCCAATAACCAAGAGTAGAACGGACCAGACCGCCAATATCGCGGCGCTGTGGAAAGTCATCGGCGCACCTCAAACGCTACGCGGCACCTCATTAAGGCTAACGGGCCCGGATTAATCGACTGTTCCCCGCAGCGCGGGGCCCTGTCCCGGCTGGGGGCAGCGCCGCGAAGACTGCCGCTGGGACGGGCGCTTGCAAGCCGGCCGGTTTCGGCGCATGCGCGAGCCGGGACGCGCCTTCCCGCGGGAGTGCGGCCCTCTGCAAGGATGGATCCGCCATGACCAGCCGCCCCACGCAGCGCCCGCGCGTGCCCCACTTCTCCTCCGGCCCCTGCGCAAAGCGCCCCGGCTGGACCCCGGCCGCGCTGGCCGACGCCGCCCTCGGCCGGTCGCACCGCTCACCCCTCGGCAAGGCCAAGCTCGGCCGGGCGATCGACCTGACCCGCACGGTCCTGCAGGTGCCCGCCGACTACCGGATCGGCATCGTGCCGGCCTCCGACACCGGCGCCGTCGAGATGGCGATGTGGACGATGCTCGGGCCGAAGCCCGTCGAGGTCGCCGCCTGGGAGGCGTTCGGCAAGGAGTGGGTCACGGACGCGCTGAAGCAGCTCAAGATCGCGCCGCGCATCCACCAGACGCCCTACGGGATCCTGCCGGACCTCGCGGCGATCGACACGAAGAACAGCGACGTGGTCTTCACGTGGAACGGCACCGCGGCCGGCGTGAAGGTGCCGGACGGCGACTGGATCGCGGCCGACCGCGAGGGGCTGACGATCTGCGACGCGACCTCGGCGGCCTTCGCCCAACCCCTGCCCTGGGACAAGCTCGATGTCGTGACCTTCTCGTGGCAGAAGGTGATGGGCGGCGAGGCGGCGCACGGCATGCTGATCCTCTCGCCCCGCGCCGTGGCGCGGCTGGAGAGCCACACGCCGTCCTGGCCCCTGCCGAAGATCTTCCGCCTCACCAAGGACGGGAAGCTGATCGAGGGCATCTTCAAGGGCGACACGATCAACACGCCCTCGATGCTGGCCGTCGAGGACTACCTCGACACCCTGGACTGGGCCGAGCGGATCGGCGGCCTGAAGGCGCTGCACGCGCGGGCCGACGCCAACGCGAAGGTCGTCTACGACTGGGTCGCGCGCACGCCCTGGATCGCGCCGCTGGCCGCCGATCCCGCGACCTACTCGAACACGGGCGTCTGCCTCGTGATCGCCGATCCGGACGTGCTCGCCCGCGGCGACGCGGCGGTCTCGGCCTTCGCGGCGGGGATCGTCGAGCGCCTGGACCGCGAGGGCGTCGCCCTCGACATCGGCGCCTACCGCGACGCGCCGGCGGGCCTGCGGATCTGGTGCGGTGCCACCGTGGAGACCTCGGATCTGGAAGCGCTGACGCCCTGGCTCGACTGGGCCTTCGCGGAGGAGAAGGCGGCGCTGACGCGGGCGGCGTGAGCGCCTCGGGGTCGATGCCCGATCGCCGCCCCGCATCGTCTTTGCGAGCGGAGCGAAGCGATTTAGGGCAGCGCACCACGTCCAGCCGCAGCGTTGCCCTGGGTCGCTTCGCTGCGCTCGCGATGACGGCCTGACGCAAAAGAAAACCCCGGCCCTCACGGAGCCGGGGTTTTCTCGTTCGGGAGACGCGGCCCCGCGGGGCCGCGCCGTCCATCTCAGTAGTTGTAGGCGCGCTCGCCGTGATCGGCGATGTCGAGGCCTTCGCGCTCCTCCTCCTGCGTGACACGCAGGCCGATCGTCACGTCGACGAGCTTGTAGAGGATCGCCGAGCCGATGCCCGACCACAGCAGGGTCAGGCCGACCGCCTCCGCCTGGACGATGAGCTGGCTCATCATGTCGTAGGCACCGACCGCCAGCTCGCCCGGCTTCGAGGTGTAGTCGGGGATGCCGACGCCGCCGAGGTTCGGGTCGACCAGGATGCCGGTCGCCAGCGCGCCCAGGATGCCGCCGATGCAGTGGACGCCGAAGACGTCCAGCGAGTCGTCGTAGCCCAGCGCGTTCTTCACGGTGGAGCACATCACGAAGCAGACCACGCCGGCGACGAGGCCGAGCACGATCGAGCCCATCGGGCCGGCGAAGCCGGAGGCCGGGGTGACCGCGACGAGGCCGGCGACCGCGCCCGACAGCATGCCGAGCAGGGACGGCTTGCCCTTGAGGGCCCACTCGGCGAACAGCCACGCCACCGCGGCGCCGCAGGTCGCCACGAAGGTGTTGAGCATCGCGAGGGCGGCGGTGCCGTTGGACTCGAGGTTCGAGCCGGCGTTGAAGCCGAACCAGCCGACCCACAGCAGCGAGGCGCCGATCATCGTCATGGTCAGAGAGTGCGGGGCGAGCAGGTCGCGGCCGTAGCCGATGCGCTTGCCCATGATCAGGCAGCCGACGAAACCGGCGATGCCCGCGTTGATGTGCACGACCGTGCCGCCCGCGAAGTCGAGGGCGCCCTTCTGGAAGAGGAAGCCGGCATCCTTGTTGACCGCGTCGAGGGCCGCCTGGGCGGTCGCCTTCGAGGCGTCGTCGGTGGCGGCGGCCAGCGCCTTCGCGGCGTTGCCGACGGCGTCCGGGCCGGCCCAGTACCAGACCATGTGGGCCATCGGGAAGTAGATGATCGTGACCCAGAGGATCGTGAACACCACCAGCGCGGAGAACTTCATCCGCTCGGCGAAGGCGCCGACGATCAGCGCGGGCGTGATCATGGCGAACGTCATCTGGAAGCACAGATAGGCGTATTCCGGGATCACGACGCCGTTCGAGAAGGTCGCGACCGTCGAGTTCGCGTCGACGCCCTTCAGGAAGGCCTTCGAGAGGCCGCCGACGAAGTCGTTGAGGCCGCCGCCGCTGGTGAAGGCGAGGCTGTAGCCGTAGAACACCCAGAGCAGGCCGACGATCGACACGATCGCGAACACCTGGGTCAGCACCGACAGCATGTTCTTGGTGCGCACGAGGCCGCCGTAGAACAGCGCGAGGCCCGGGATGCTCATCATCAGCACCAGGGCCGACGAGATCAGCATCCAGGCCGTGTCGCCCTTGTTGGGGATCGGCGAGGGCGGCGGCGAGGCGGCTTCCGGTGTCGGGGTCTGCGCGAGGGACGGCTCGATCAGGAGGGCGGCGATCGCCGCCCCTCCCAAGCCGAGCATGAGGGCATGACGAAGTTTCATGGGCACGTGGCTCCCGGTCTCAAGTCCGTAGTGTTTCAGGAGGTCTGGGGATCGGCGGGCCCGGGCGCACCGGGCCGCGGATCAGAGGGCGTCGGCGTCGGTCTCGCCGGTCCGGATGCGCACCGCCTTCTCCAGCGGCATCACGAAGATCTTGCCGTCGCCGATCTGGCCGGTCCGCGCGGCCCCCGCGATGGCGTCGATCACGCTGGACGTCAGGTCCGAGGCGACGGCGACCTCGATCTTCAGCTTCGGCAGGAAGCTGACGGCGTATTCCGCGCCGCGGTAGATCTCGGTGTGGCCCTTCTGGCGGCCATAACCCTTCACCTCCGTCACCGTCAGGCCGTGCACGCCGATTCCGGTGAGCGCGTCGCGCACCTCCTCGAGCTTGAACGGCTTGATGATGGCCATCACGATTTTCATGGGCGACGCCCCCTTCGAAGTCCTCGGGAACCGTTGCCGTCACCCGACCTGCGGGACGAGCCGACCCGGACCGTCCGCAGGCTCGGGATGACCCGCGGTCGAAGGCCGCTATTCAAGGACTATGCCAGACAAGCTTGGCCGGGAACATTTTCGCCGGTCGCGATTTTGCCCATCGATTAGCCCGACGCGGCCAGATCGCGGGCAGGTCGCGCCGCGACGCCGCACAAAGACGAGGCAATCTGCCCAATTCCGTGCATCCCGCCCCGTTGCGCGCCGGCAACACACGCGCGGCAACGCGTTTTAATCCCGCGTCGGGCGGATCAGACCCTCCTGGGCCACCGACGCCACGAGGTTGCCGGCCCGGTCGAAGATCTGGCCCCGGGCGAAGCCGCGGGCGCCGCCTGCGACCGGGCTGTCCTGGGCGTAGAGCAGCCAGTCGTCGATCTTCACGGGCCGGTGGAACCAGAGCGCGTGGTCGAGGCTCGCGGCCTGGATCGTCGGATCGAACACCGAGCGCGCGTGCGGGATCAGCGAGACGTCGAGCAGGGTCATGTCGGACGCGTAGGCCAGCACGGCCCGGTGCAGCGCCGGGTCGTCCGGCAGCGCCGAGGCCGCGCGCAGCCAGACATTGAAGATCGGGTCCGGCGCCCGGCCGCCCGCCCCGGCGGGCAGGTAGCGGTTCAGGTCGACCGGCCGCAGCGCGATCGGCCGCTCGCGGCCGAAATAGGCGGCGATCGCCTCCGGCATCCCGGTGCCGCCGGCGGCCGCCAGGGCCTTGCCGTCGAGGAGCCCCTCGGGGCCGGCCACCGCCGGCATCGCCGGCTGGTGCGTGAGCCCCTCCTCGACGACCTGGTAGGAGACCGTCGTGGCGAAGATCGCGCGCCCGTGCTGGATCGCCTTGACCCGGCGGGTCGTGAAGCTCCGCCCGTCCCGGATCCGCTCGACCTCGTAGACGATGGGCGTGCGCGGGTCGCCGGGCAGCATGAAGTAGGCGTGCAGCGAGTGGGCGGGGCGGTCGTCCGGCACGGTCCGGGTCGCGGCGACCAGCGCCTGCGCCACCACCTGCCCGCCGAAGACGCGCCGCCAGCCCGTCTTAGGGTTCTGGCCGCGGAACAGGTCGACCTCCAGGCGCTCCAGGTCGAGGATGGCGATCAGCTCGGCGACGGCGTCCGTCATCGCGTCGGTGTTGGCGTCGGTCATGACCCGCGGGGTTTCCGTTCGTTGCCCGCGTGCGACATAGGCTTTTCGGACGAACCAATCCACGCGTCCCGCGCGCGGGACCCCTAGGAGATCCGCCCCGATGACGGCCGAGACGCCTCGCCCCGGCAGCCGCAGCCTCCTGATCGCCGGCGGCGGCCTGCCCAGCCTCGCCCTGGCCCTTGCCCTGAAGCAGGCCCACGGGCCGGCGCTGGCCGTGACGGTGATCGATCCGGGCGCCGCCGACCCCGCCCGGCATCGCGGCCGCGCCTACGCCCTCGCGGCGGGCGGGCGGCGGATGCTGGAGCGCCTCGGCCTGTGGGCCCGGGTCGCCGACGCGGCCGAGCCGATCGGCGAGATGGTGATCAGCGACAGCCGCCTCGCCGACCCGGTGCGGCCGGTCTTCCTGACTTTCGGCCGCGAGGCGGACGCGGAGCGCGACGACGGCGAGCCCTTCGCCCACATGATCGAGGCCGAGCCGCTGGCCGCGGCCCTCGCGGAGGCCTGCCGGGCGGCGGGGGTCGCGATCGTCGCCGCCGGGGTCGTGCGCGCGGTGCCGGAGGGGGCCGCGATCCGCGCGGCGCTCACCACCGGCGAGACCCTGCCGGGCGACCTGCTGGTGGCCGCCGACGGGGCGCGCTCGCGGCTGCGCGAGGCGGCGCGGATCGGCTGGGTCGGCTGGTCCTACCCGCAGGTCGGGATCGTGGCGACGATCGGCCATGCCCGGCCGCACGAAGGCCGCGCCTTCGAGCACTTCCTGCCCGCGGGCCCGTTCGCGATCCTGCCGCTGCGGGACGGCGGCCCCCTGGGGCACCGCTCCTCCATCGTCTGGACCGAGCGGTCGGACGACGCCGAGGCCCTGCTCTCCGGCGGCCCCGACGAGGTGCTCGCCGAGATCGAGCGCCGGTTCACCCTGGATCTCGGCGCGCTCGCGCTGGAGCACGGCCCCAGCCGTCACCCCCTCGCCTTCGGCATCGCCCGCGCCTTCCGCGCCGAGCGCCTGGCCCTGCTGGGCGACGCCGCCCACGTGATCCACCCGATCGCCGGCCAGGGCCTCAACCTCGGGCTCGCGGACGCCGCGGCGCTGGCCGAATCCGTGACCGGCGCGCTGCGCCTCGGCCTCGACCCCGGCAGCCCCGACGTGCTGCGCGCCTACGAGCGCGCCCGGCGCTTCGACAGCTTCGCCATGGCGGCGGCGACCGACGGGCTCAACCGGCTGTTCTCGAACGACGCCCTGCCGCTGCGGCTCGCCCGCGACCTCGGCCTCGGGATCGTGGACCGGCTGCCGGGTCTCAAGCGCTTCTTCATCGGCGAGGCCGCGGCCGCGCGCGACTCCCGGCCCCGGCTGATGCGGGGCGAGGCGCTCTGAGACGTACCCGGCCACTGGCCGCGCGCGTCAGGCCCGCCCGGGCGCGGGTCCGCCCTCGGGCGCTCCGGGGCGGAGCGCGTCCGCGGCCCGCCGCGGCCCGAGCGCCCGCGCGGCGCAGATCGCCAGGACGGCGATGACCAGCCCGGCGATCACGTCGACGAAGTAGTGGCCGCCGTCGATCGGCGTGGCGGCGATGAGGAGGACGTTGACGAGGAGGGCCGGGATCCGGGCCGCGCGCAGGTGCCAGAAGGCCCAGATGTAGAGGGCCCCCAGCGCCGCGTGGAAGCTCGGGAACGTGATGATGCCCTCGACGTGGTCGAGGGAGATCGTCCGGAGCGTGCCGTCGCGCAGGCCGGTCAGGTCCGCGACGTGGACGTAGGACGCGGCCGGGTGCAGGTTGGGGAAGTCCGCCGGGGACAGGCCCAGGAACACGAAGTTGGCCAGGGCCGGCGTCAGCGCGGAGATCAGGACCGTCACCGTGCCGGCGAGGGCGAAGGCCAGGACGAAGTCCCGCAGCGCCCGCAGCCGGCCGCTGAAGCCCAGCAGGATGACCGCCAGCATGGTCTGCAGGATCAGGCTCCGGTAGGCCAGCGAGAGCGCCAGCCCGAGCCGCGGATGGCCGTCCACGAAGGCCAGGTAGGCGCGCCAGTCCAGTCCGAGCCGCCGGTCCCAGGCGTCGAAGGTCGAATCCCAGAGCGGGCCGCCGGTGCTCGCGACCGTGTACGACAGCGCGGCCGCGCAGGCGCTGAAGGCGATGACCTGCGCCAGCGCGCTGAGCGTCGCGGCGATGCGCGGCTCGGGGCGTCGCGTGCGGTAGATCTGCGCCAGGGCCTCGAGCCCGCCGCCGGCCGCGAAGGTGACGAGGGCGCTGTCCCAGGCGAAGTGCAGCCCGGCGACCGCCATCCAGACGATCGTGGCGACCAGCGTGGCGGCGATCAGGGGCCACGCGCCGACGCCGCCGCGCGGGCGCTCAGCGAACATCGGGCCCCTGGCGTGTGGCGCTGTCATCGAAGGTCTTGCGGCCGGAATGCCGGGGGATGGTCCCGCACAAGTCTTAAGGATCCGCCCCGGACAAGCCCGGCCGCGCGCGACGCCGGCGGCCGGCGAGCCCGTCGACCAAACCGTCCACAACGCCGTCGACCGCGCCGTCGGCGGCCGCGCGGACGGCCCGGATCGGCCGGCGCAGCGCGCGGGCCGCGATCAGGTGCAGGGGCAGGCCGATCGCGGCGAGTAGCACCAGGCCGTCCCACCGGTCCCAGGCGGGCCAGTGCGGCGCCAGGAGGAGGAAGACGCCGCTGACGATGTAGAGCTCGAAGCTCGCCCGCCCCAGCAGGCCGGCCGCGGCGCGCGGCGGGCCGCGCAGCCGGCCGGCGACCGCCAGCGCGAACGCCGAGCCCGCCACCGCCGTCACGGCGAACAGCGCCGGGTCGCCGTACTGCCCGGTCGCGACGTGGACGAAGTTCCGCGGCGCGCAGAGCAGGAGCACCGCGAGGCCGCAGGCGCCGAGCAGCGCCGACACGTCGAACGCCCGTCGCCCGAGCCTCAGGCCCGCGACGTAGAACGGCAGGGCGCCCACGAGGGCGTGGACCTGCCAGTACGGGAACGCCCGCGCGCTGCAGGTCCACGACAGGGCCAGGGCGCCGCCCAGGACGATCCAGTAGCCGCCCGGGAAGGTCGCCGCGCGCGCCGCGGCGTCGACCACCCGCACGAGCCCCAGGGCGACCAGGAACCAGAGCACGCCGAGGCTAAGGTCATAGCCGCGAAGCAAGTCGAGCACCGCGCCCCCCGGCGCAAGGCTGCCGTCGAGGATTGGCGGGATCAGCGCGAGGGTGCTGAACGCCAGCGCCACCACCACGAGCTTCAGCGCTGAGAGGCAGGCGGCGGCGATATCCATCTCTTCCTTGATCCGGTCCACCATCCCGCAGAGCAGGAAGAAGAACGGCATGTGGAAGGCGTAGATGACCCGCCAGGCCGCGAGGGCCGGCCCCGGCTCGGGCCCCGACGGGCCGTAGAAGACGGGCTGCAGCAGGTGGCCGGAGAGGACCAGCAGCACGGCGAGACCGCGCGCGGCGTCGAGCTGCAGGTCGCGGGATGGGGGCATCGGGTCGGTTCGCGCCGTCGGAGCGCCGATGATGCCGCGCCGAGCCTTAGCAAGCCGTGTCACCGGAGCGCGGGATTCAACCTAGACTGCGCCTCAGCCGGCGACGAGCGCCCGCGCCCGGCGCAGCCAGCGCAGGGACGCCTCGACCAGGGTCGGGCTGCGGTGCTTGAGGATCGCCGATTTCAGGAGCGTCCTCGGCACCTCCCAGAGCTGGACGGACCCGACCGGGAAATGCGCCACGTCGCCCGGCGTCAGGTGGTGGCGGCGGCCGTCGGCGTCGGTGACGAAGACCTCGCCGTCGAGGATGGTGATGATCTCGTCGGCGTGGTGGGTCCAGCGGAACGTGCTGGCCGTGGTGCGCCACAGGTAGACCTGCGCGCTGCCGTCATGGGTCCGCGAGACCTCCGCGACCTCGGTGACGGGGTCGCCGGAGACGACCCAGTCCGCCGGGATCGGCGCCGGGGCGAAGGCGGCGCCGCCGGACCGGACCGCCGTGCTGGCGACGGGACGGCCCCGCTCGTGCAGCCGGATCTCCGCCGCGAGGCCGACCAGGGCGAGGCCGACGAGGAGGGCGGCGGCGGCGAGCAGCTTCTTCACGTTGGGCTCCCCACCCCGGCGCGGACGGTTCCGCCCGCGCATCCCCCGCGATGGGTAGAGACCCGGACTGCCCTGTGCCAGCCCGCCGCGCCGAACTTCGCGCGTTTAGCTTAACCCAGGCGCACGGGATCCGGGGCCGCTCAGGCGGCGTCCGCCCGGCGCTCCGCGATCCAGCGCGTCGCGTCGGCCCGCGGGGCGACCACGTCGGTGTCGATGCGCAGCTGCGGGCTGTAGGCCGGATCCTCCGCGATGACGTCGCCCCAGCGGCGCAGGAAGCGCGCGATCTGCGATCCCGGCGCGAAGCTGGTCTGCCGCGAGGCGCTCTCGTGGTGCGCCATCTCGGCGAAGGGCGTGTAGACGATGCGGTAGCCGAGCTGCCGCATTTTCAGGCACAGGTCGACGTCGTTGAAGTCCAGGGCGAAGCCCTCGTCGAAGCCGTTGACCGCCTCGAGCACCGCCTTGCGGGTGGCGAAGAGCGCCCCGGTCACCGCCGAGCAGTCGCGCTGCGTCAGCGCCCAGTCGCCGTAGGTCGGCTCGGCCGCGTCCCGGTTGTACCAGGGGTGGGCGAACACGTCGAAGATGCCGCCGGTCATGCCCGCGTGCTGGATCTTGCCCGTGGGGAACAGCAGCCGGCCGCCGGCGCCGCCGACGCCGCGGTCCAGCGCGAAGGTCAGGAGCGCCTCGATCCAGCCGGGCCGGCGCACGACGAGGTCGTCGTTCATCAGGATGACGAGGTCGGTCTCGGCCGCGCGCCAGAGCGTGTTCATCTTGGCCGCGTAGTTGAACCGCTCGCCCGGAGCCCGGGTCGTCAGCAGGCGGGTCACCGTGAAGCGGTCGGAGCGGCCGCGGTAGATCGCGTCGTCGGCCACGTCGTCGCCGATCAGCACGCGGATCCGGTCGGCCGGGTAGGTGCTGCGGCCGAGACTGTCGAGCAGGTTGATCACGTGGGGCTTGGCGCCCTCGACGGCGCGGCCCTGATCGTCCTTCGGGCGGCTCTGGTTGGTCGGCACGACCAGGGTCACGGCCGGCCGCGCGTCGAAGCTCCGGCGGATCTCCAGCGTGTCCGGGGTCAGCCCCGGAGCGGTGCGCAGCGGCATGCCGGAGGTCTCGAACCAGCGGTCGAGGGCGTGGGCGCGCGCCGTGCGCGTCGCCTTCGGGCGCTCCAGCGGCGAGGCGATCAGGGTCTGTGGGATCCGGTCGATGCCGATCCCCGCGGAGATCGCGCAGAGCAGGAAGCGGAACCACGCGGCGCTGCCGTGGCGCAGGCCGAAATCGGGGCTCAGGCCGGCCAGGGCCGAGACGCGGATCAGCAGCGGGAAGCCGATATAGTCGTCGGCCATCAGGAGGGCCGGGTTGAAGGCCGGCTTGCAGTGGACGCTGCGGACCTGGCCGGCGCCGTCCACCACGGCGTCGTCGCCGTAGAAGATGCCGATATCGAGCCGCTCCGCCAGCGCGCGCATCAGGTGCGCCGCGAGGTCGGGGCGCAGCTCGGAGGCCGCGGGCGCGACGAAGATCGCCCGGCAGGCGGGGAACTGGCCGGCCGCGACCTGGGCGAGCCGGCGCTCGTCGAGGGGGCGGAGCTGCCCGTCGAGGGGCAGCGGCAGGATCGCGTCCGGCCACGGGAGCGTGCCCCACGAGGCCGACGGGGCCGGGACCGGCTTCTTCTTCAACACGGGTCGCGTCTCCGGGGATTCAGGACCGTTCGGCCGCGAGGAGGCGGGTCAGGCTCGCCTCCATGGCCCGCGCCACCGCGCCGATGGACAGCCGCTCGCGGATGCGCGCCCGGGCGGCGGCGCCGATCCGGGCCGCGTCGCCGCCGGTCACCGCCCGGGCCGCGTCGTTGAGGGCCCGGGTCAGGTCCGCCTCGTCCACCTGGCCCCACTCGGCGCCGCGCAGGTACGGGCCGTAGGTCTGGTCGAGGGCCGTGACCTCCGCCTTCACGGGGAAGCCGCAGGTGGCGTCGAGGAAGTCGCGGCAGCCGCCGTAATCGGTGGCGACCACGACCTTGCCCATCTCCATCGCCTCGGCGATCGTCAGGCCGAAGCCCTCCGAGGAGTGCGACGAGGCGTAGACCGCGCAGAGGTCGAACAGCGCGCCGAGCTCGTTCTGGGAGAGCGGCTGGTCGATCACCACGACGTCGCCGGACGTGCCCACGAGGTCGAGGAGCTTCTTGCCCTCCTCGGGTAGGTCGAACACGTGCTTGGTCTTGAGCACGAGCTGCCAGCCGGCCTGCCCGAGACCCGCCGCCCGGAACGCCCGGATCAGCGCGTGCGGGTTCTTGCGGGCGAGGTAGCTGGAGCCGTCGAAGGCGTAGAGGATCACCCGCCTGGACGGGTCGATCGCGAAGGCCTTGCGCAGGTTCGCCTTGGCGGCGGCGCTCACCGGCTCGCCGGCCTCGTTCTCGACCACGTAGGGCACGACGTCGACCGGGATGTCGGTGATCTGCCGGAAGATCGCCGCGCAGAACTCCGTGGGCGCCCAGATCGCGTCGAGGCCGTCGACGGTCGGCAGCCAGCCGCCGGGCACGTGGGAGGTCTCCCAGACGAACAGCCCGATCTTCAGCCGCGCCTCCGCGGCGATCGCCCGCTGCCGGTCACTCATCAGCGAGTGCCAGCTGTCGCCGTTGAAATGCACCAGCGCGACGTCGGCGGGGCCCGAGAAGGTCCGGGCCTGCCACGCGGGCGCCACCCGGGCGTGGACGTGGAACGGCCGTTCCATCGGGTGGACGTTCAGCGCGAAGGGGGTCCGATGCAGGGCGCGGGCGTAGCTCCGGGCCGCGACGCCGAGGCCGTTGGCGTAATTCATCGGCGAGACGTAGGCGACGCGCAGCGGCCGCTCCGGGGCCCGGGGCCGGCGCAGGTCCGCCCAGATCCTGGCGCCCGGATACGTGTAGGTCACGTCGAGCCGGTCGAGGTCGAAGCCGCGCTCGGCGATCGCCTCCCGCACCGCCGCCCCGCCGATCGCGGCGTGCTCGCCCAGCAGCGAGCGCTTCACGAACGGGAAGCCCTGGCTGAGCATGTTCTCCCAGTCGAACAGGGTGCGGTTGTTGCGCGGGTCGTTGACCAGCGACATGTGCTTGTTCTGGGCCGAGAACAGGCTGCGCATCCCGAGCCCGGCCGCCCGCATCCGCTGCGAGAAGGTCAGCTCGTACTCGGTGATGACCGCGTTCTTGTCCGGCCAGTTCGCCACCGACAGGAGGAAGTGGTTGAACGCGTAGGAGGACAGGCACCGCCGCTTCAGGCCGAGGAAGAAGCTCTGGAGGTGGTGGCTGTAGTAGAAATTGTCGGCGAGCCCGATCACCGCCTCCGGGAAAGCGTCGATCTTGGCGAGCAGGCCGGCGAAGTCGTCGCGGTCGAGGGGGCCGACGAGGCTGTCGTTGGCGAGGTAGAGCGTCTCGGAATCGAGGAGGTCGGTGTCCTCCAGGAGGACATGCGCCCAGGCGGCGAAGTCGAAGCCGCTGTTCTCGCGCAGGTAGACCGAGGCGCAGAGATCCAGGATCGCCTGCGGCACGGCGTTCTTGTGCTGGTCTGCGGCGATGATCAGGACGAGGTCGGTCCCGTTCTCCGCGAACGCCCGCAGGTACGGCTCGACGTGGCCGCGGATCCGCCCTTCGGGGCAGTGGGTGATGAACAGGGCCGTGCGGCCGTGCCGCCGGGGCTCGCGCTTCAGGCAGGACAGGCGCGCGTCGGAGGCTTCCGGCACCGCGGCCCCGGGCACGCGGCGGGTCAGGCGGCCCGCCTCCAGGCCGGTGGTGACGTAGTCGATCAGCGGGTTGAGACCGAGCGCCGCGACCTTCGGGTAGCGGGCGCGGTACCAGGGCGCGTCGAAGCGCGGCGACGGGCTCGTCGTGCGCCCGCCGTCGGCGAGGAAATGCGCCAGCGGGTTCTGCCCGGCCGCGTCGTCACCGAGGAAAGTCTCGGTGTACCAGCGCGTGGCGAACCAGGGGCCCGGATCGAGGCCCTCGGCGGCGCCGTGCTCCAGGTAATGGACCAGCGGGTTGAGGCTGTCGGCCCGCACCGCGGCGGACTGGGCCGCGTACCAGTCGGGATCGAACAGCGGGTGCGGCGCGTAGCGGCGGTAGCCGCCGGCCATCACGTAGTGCTCCAGGGGCTCGAGCCCGCTGGTCTCGGCCTCGGGGCAGCGCGCCCGGTAGAAGGCGGCGTCGAACAGGCCCGACCGCCGGATCAGGTCGACGTGCCGCGACAGGCCGGCGAACTCCTCCGGATTGCGCAGGTAGCCCTGCTTCCGGCCGGTCTCGAAGAAGTGGCTCAGCGCGTTGCCGCCGGCCGCGCGGGCATCCGGGTAGCGGGACAGGTACCAGGCGGTGTCGAACTGAGGCGACGGGTCGGTGTCGCCCCGCGACAGGAAGTCGGCGAACGCCCGGGCGCGGTGCTCGGCGCCGCCGAGGTAGCGCGTCGCGTACCAGTCCGGGTCGAACAGCGAATTGGGGCGGATGCCCGCCGCGGCGCCGCGGTCGAGGTAGTGGAGCAGCGGGTTGGTGCCCTCGGCCCGGAGGCCCGGGACGGAATCGAGGTAGAGGTCGCCGTGGAACAGCGGGTGCGGCCAGCGCCCCTCGCGCCCGCCATGGACCGCGTAGTGCACCGCCGGATCAATCCCCTCGCCGACCACGTCGGGGTAGCGCCTCGCGTACCAGGCCGGGTCGAACAGGCCGGATTCCTTGACCGCGCGGACAAGGTCCGCCTGGCGGGGTTCGGTGCGGCGGCGGCCCTTGAGGCGCCGGGTCAGCGGGCGCGCGAGGGACTGCGCCGCGCCGGCGAGGCCGGCCTTCTCCGACGATCCGACGACGAACACATCTCGAAGGCGCATGGTCAGGTCCGGATACGCGGGAAGCCCGCAAAGCTGCCCACGCCGCGATCCGCGAGAGACATCAGAGGGTTCGGCCGGTCCGGCGGTCGCGGGTGAGGATCGCCCCGGCTTGGGCGCCTTCCTAAAGGTCCGGGTCGCCGACGCCAAGAGCGGGGACCTCTCCGGGACGCGCGCGACCATCCCGGTCGGGGTCGCGCACTCTTCTATCACGGACCTTCAGGCACGGACCGTCAGGACGCACGCATCGCGACCGGAACCGCGGCGACCGAACGAAGGGCGGATCCCCTCTCCGGTGCGGGAGAGGGACAGGGTGAGGGATCAGCTCTGTCCGAGGAGGGCGCGATCTCACGGCGCTTCGAGGGCGTTCTCCATCCTGACGCGTCCCGTCCCTCACCCCAACCCTCTCCCGCTCGGGAGAGGGAGCCCGTCGCGCCCGGCCGGAATTTCGGTGTCCGACATCGCAGGCGGCTCCGGTCTCGGCGAGGGCGCCGGACGTCGCGAACGCGGCCGCGAACGGGCGTGCGGCGATCCCGACCTTGCCAGCCCGGCACCTGAAGCCCCACACTTGCGGGATTGGCCGGCGGGTCCCGCGGGGCCCGGGCAGGAGATGGATATCGGCATGACGCAGGGGATCAGCCCGGCCACCGCCCTGGACGACGGCATCGTGGCGACGGCGGAGAGCTGCCTCGCCGACGTCGGCGCGGCGCGGGAGGCGATCCACGGGGTGATCTTCGGCCAGGAGACGGTGGTCGATCTCGCACTCGTGACCATCCTGGCCGGCGGCCACGGCCTGCTGGTCGGCCTGCCGGGCCTCGCCAAGACCAAGCTGGTCGAGACGCTGGGCACCGTGCTCGGCCTCGACGCGCGGCGCGTGCAGTTCACGCCCGACCTGATGCCCTCCGACATCCTCGGCACCGAGATCCTGGAGGAGGACGCCGAGCGCCGCCGGGCCTTCCGGTTCGTGCAGGGGCCGGTCTTCACCCAGCTCCTGATGGCCGACGAGATCAACCGCGCGAGCCCGCGCACGCAGTCGGCGCTGCTGCAGGCCATGCAGGAGGGCCACGTCTCGGTGGCGGGCGCCCGCCACGACCTGCCCCGGCCGTTCCACGTGCTGGCCACGCAGAACCCGATCGAGCAGGAGGGCACCTACCCGCTGCCCGAGGCGCAGCTCGACCGCTTCCTCCTGGAGATCGACGTCGGCTACCCGGACCGCGCCGCCGAGCGGCGGATCCTGATCGAGACCACCGGCGTGGACGAGGCGCGCCCGCGGGCCGTGATGTCCACCGAGCAGCTGCTCACCGCCCAGCGCCTCGTGCGCCGGCTGCCGGTGGGCGAGGCCGTGGTCGAGGCGATCCTCGACCTCGTCCGCGCCGCCCGGCCGGACAGCGGCGACGCCATCGTGAAGGACAAGCTCCTCTGGGGGCCCGGCCCCCGCGCCAGTCAGGCGCTGACGCTCGCCGCCCGCGCCCGGGCGCTGATCGAGGGCCGGGTCGCGCCGTCGGTGGCCGACGTGAAGGCGCTCGCCGAGCCGGTGCTCAAGCACCGGATGGCGCTGAGCTACACCGCCCGCGCCGACGGCGAGACCATCGAGGGCCTGATCGCCAAGCTCGCGGAGAAGATCTGACTTTGGTCGGGACACACGCCCTCGACGCGGGCAGGCGCACCCCCGGCCGGCGCGAGAGCGAGGGCGCGACCGCCCTCTCCGACAAGATGCCCCGCCTCGTCCTGGAGGCGCGCCGCGTGTCGAGCCTGCTGGCCCACGGCCTGCACGGGCGACGGCGCGCCGGCCCCGGCGAGAGCTTCTGGCAGTTCCGACCCTTCGTCACCGGCGAGGCCGCGGCCCGCGTCGACTGGCGCCGCTCGGCCCGGGACGACCGGCTCTACGTCCGCGAGCGCGAATGGGAGGCCGCCCACAACATCTGGCTGTGGATCGACCGCTCGGCCTCGATGGGCTTCGTGTCGGATCTCGCCTCGGCCCCGAAGATCGAGCGCGCGCTCGTCCTCGGGCTCGCCCTGGCGGACGCCTTCGTGGAGGGCGGCGAGCGGGTGGGCCTGCTCGGCCTGACCCGCGCGAGCGCCTCCCGCGGCATCGTCGAGCGCCTGGCGCAGGCGCTCGTGGCCGACACGGCCGGCCTCACCCAGGACCTGCCGCCCCGGGCCAGCCCCGCCCGCTTCGACGAGGTGGTGCTGATCGGCGACTTCCTGACCGAGCCGGACCGGATCGCCGCGTCGGTGCAGAGCCTCGCCGGCCGCGGCAGCCGCGGCCATCTCCTCATGGTGGCGGATCCGATCGAGGAGACCTTCCCGTTCACCGGCCAGGCCGTCCTGCACGATCTCGAGGGCGGCCTCAGCCTCGACATCGGCGACGCCGACGCCTGGGGCGCGCGCTACCGCGCCCGGATCGCCGAGCACCGGGCGGCGCTCGCCGCCATCGCCCGCGGACAGGGCTGGACGCTGACGATCCACCGCACGGACCGGCCGGCCAGCGAGGCGGCCCTGCGGCTCGCCACGCTGATCGCCGCCCGCGGCACGGAGTGAGGCCGCCATGCTGGGTCTGACCTTCGCGGCGCCGCTGGCGCTCGCCGCCCTGATCGGCCTGCCGGCCCTGTGGTTCCTGCTGCGGGTGACCCCGCCGCGCCCGCGGCGGATCAACTTCCCGCCGCTGAAGCTCGTCGCCGACCTGATCCCGCAGCGGCAGACGCCGGCCCGGACGCCGCCCTGGCTGCTGATCCTCCGGCTCCTGATCGCCGCCGCCCTGATCCTCGCGGTGGCGGGCCCGGTCTGGAACGCCGGGGGCGTCGGGGCCGGGGGCGGCCGCAGCGCGCTCCTCGTGCTCCTCGACAACGGCTTCCCCGCCGCCCACGACTGGCGCGACCGCCTGCGCGTCGCCACGGACGCGGTGGAGGGCGCCGCCCGGGACGGACGGCCCGTCGCGGTGATCGGCCTCGCCGACGCCCCCGCGGCCTTCGAGGCGAAGACCCCGGCCGCCGCCCTGGAGCGCCTGCGCGCCCTCGCGCCGCGCCCGATCCTCCCCACCCGCGACGCGCATCTCGCGACGATCGAGACCTTCCTCGACAAGAACCGGGGCGCCGGCCTCGTCTGGATCAGCGACGGCGTCGCCGGCGCGGGCGACACGCGCTTCGCCAAGGGCCTCGCCGACCTCGCAGGCGACAGGGGCGCGGCCCTCACGGTGCTGCGGGCCGACAGGCCGCCGGCCCTCGCCCTGACCGCCACCGAGAACGCCGGCAAGCTCGTGACCCACGTCCTGCGGGCGGCGCCGAACGGGCGCGATGCCGGCGTGATCCGGGCGCTCGACCAGAAGGGCCTGCCGCTCGCCGAGCGCGACTTCGCCTTCGCGGCCGACGCCACCGAGGCGGACGCGACCTTCGAGATGCCGGTGGAACTGCGCAACAGCATCAGCCGGCTGGAGATCGCGGGCGAGCGCTCGGCCGGCGCCGTGGTACTGCAGGACGAGCGCGGCAAGCGACGCCGGGTCGGGCTCGTGTTCGGCGGCACCCTCGACCAGGCGCAGCCGCTCCTGGCACCGACCTACTACCTGTCGCGGGCGCTCCAGCCCTTCGCGGACGTGCAGGAGCCGCGGGGCGCCAAGGGCACGGCGGACTCGATCAACCAGCTCCTCGACAATCAGGTCTCGGTCCTCGTGCTGGCCGATGTCGGCGCCCTCGACGAGAAGACCACCGCGCGGATCGAGAGCTTCGTGAAGGACGGCGGGATGCTGCTGCGCTTCGCCGGCCCGCGGCTCGCCGCCGGCAACGACCCGCTGGTGCCGGTGCGGCTGCGGCGGGGCGGCCGGACCCTAGGCGGCACGCTCTCCTGGGACAGCCCCAAGACCCTGGCCCCGTTCCCGCCCGAGAGCCCCTTCGCGGGCCTGACGCCGCCGGCCGATATCGGCGTGCGCCGCCAGATCCTGGCCGAGCCGGACGGCGACCTGCCGAGCCGGACCTGGGCGTCGCTCCAGGACGGCACGCCGATCGTCACCGCGCAGAAGCGCGGCCAGGGCACGATCGTGCTGTTCCACGTCACCGCCGACACCACGTGGTCGAACCTGCCGCTCTCTGGCCTGTTCATCGACATGCTCCGGCGCGTCGTGGCGCTGGCCGGCGCCGCGGCGCCGGTCCAGGGCGATGCCGCGCGGGCCGCCGCCCCGGTGCTCGCGCCGCGGGTGACCCTCGATGGCTTCGGCGCGCTGGGCTCGCCGCCGGCCTCGGCCACCGCGGTGTCGGCCGACTACGCCGACCGGGCGAACCTCGAACATCCGCCGGGCTTCTACGGCCCGCCGGACGGAGGCATCAGCGTGAACGCCCTGAAACCGGATGAGCGGCTGAAGCCCCTCGACACCGCCGCGCTCGAGGGCGCCCGGTTCGGGTCCCTCGCCGGCGCCGAGACCCTGGACCTGCGGCCGAGCCTGTTCACCCTGGCGCTGCTGCTGCTGGCGCTCGACACCCTGGCGGGGCTGTGGCTCGGCGGCTTCCTGCGCCGCGGCGGTCTGGCGGCCCGCCTGCGCGGCCGGCCGGCCGCGCTGGCCCTCGCCGGCCTCGTCCTGCTCGCCGCCCTGCCGGCGCGACCGGTCCGCGCGGAGGAGCCGCCGGCCAACCGGCCGAACGGCATCGAATCGGCGCTGGTCACGCGCCTCGCCTACGTGATCACGGGCGACGCCGCCGTCGACGAGGCGAGCCGCACCGGCCTCACCGGCCTGACCCAGATGCTGGCCGCGCGCACCGCGCTGGAGCCGGGCGAGCCCGCCGGGATCGATCCGGCGAAGGACGAGCTGGCCTTCTACCCGCTGATCTACTGGCCGATCGCCCCGAACCGGCCGCAGCCCTCGGACGTCGCGATCCGCAAGATCGACGCGTTCATGCGCAACGGCGGCACGGTCCTGTTCGACACCCGCGACGCGCTCACCGCGCGGCCGGGCGGGCCGCCCACCCCGGAGGGAGCCTATCTGCGGAAGATGCTCGCGACCCTCGAGGTGCCGGAACTGGAGCCGGTGCCCCTCGACCACGTGCTGACCAAGGCCTTCTACCTCGTGGACAGCTTCCCCGGCCGCTACGCCACGGGCCAGACCTGGGTGGAGGCGCTGCCGCCGGCCGCGGAAGGCGCCGAGCGCCGCCCGGCGCGCGCCGGCGACGGCGTGAGCCCGATCATCATCACCGGCAACGACCTCGCCGCCGCCTGGGCGGTGGGGCGCCGGGGCGAGCCGCTCTACCCGGTCGTGGGCGGCGACCAGCGCCAGCGCGAGATGGCGTTCCGGGGCGGCGTGAACATCGTGATGTACACGCTCACCGGGAACTACAAGGCGGACCAGGTCCACGTGCCCGCGCTGCTGGAGCGGCTGGGGCAGTGATGGTTTCGGACAGACAGCGCAGCGCCATTCCGCCCGCGGTCATGACGCGCGGCCCTTTCCCGGACGCCTGGAACGCAGTGGAAGGTGATCCGGGACCCAGCGCGAAAAGCGCCGCGCAGCGGCACAGCATGAGCCATCCGGACGCTTCGCGACGTCTCGTGCTGGATCCCGGGTCACATTCCGCTGACGCTCCATGCGCCCGGGAAAAGGATAGCGCTTCGACAAACCAGATGCTTGAGGCCGGACCGTCATGCTGAGCCTCAGCTTCACGCCCCTCCTGCCCTGGCCGGCCATCGCCGTCCTCGGCGCGATCGTCGCCGTCCTGGCGGTGTTCGCCGTCCTGGCCCGGGGCCGGACCGCGCTGCTGCGCGTCCTCGTCCTCGCCCTGGTGCTGGCGGCGCTCACCAACCCGGCGCTGGTGCGCGAGGACCGGGAGCCCGTGAAGGACGTGGCCGCCATCGTGGTCGACCGGTCCGGGTCCCAGCAGCTCGGCGACCGGCCGCAGATGACCGACGCGGTCCGCGCCGAGCTGCAGCGCCGGTTCGGCGCGCTCACCGATATCGAGCCCCGCTTCATCGACGTGCCCGATTCCAAGGACGGCGACGACGGCACCAAGCTGTTCACGGCCCTGAGCCAGGCGCTGGCCGACGTCCCGCCGGAGCGTCTCGCCGGGATCGTGATGCTCACCGACGGCGTGGTGCACGACATCCCGTCCTCGCTGGCCCAGCTCGGCATCAAGGCGCCGCTCCACGTCCTCGTCACCGGACACCCGGACGAGCGCGACCGGCAGATCAAGCTCCTGGAGGCGCCGCGCTTCGGCATCGTCGGCAAGGACCTGACGATCCGCGCCGAGGTCATGGAGCGCGGCGGGACCGGCCACGCGGTCGTCACCGTGCGCCGCGACGGCGAGGAGATCGGCCGGCGGGACGTCGCCACCGACAAGCCGTTCTCCCTGAACCTGCGCATCGAGCACGGCGGCCCGAACGTGGTGGAGATCGAGGTCGAGCCGCTGCCGGGCGAGCTCACCACGGTGAACAACCGGGCGGTCCTGCCGATCGAGGGCATCCGCGAGAAGCTCCGGGTGCTGCTCGTCTCGGGCGAGCCGCACCAGGGCGAGCGCACGTGGCGCAACCTCCTGAAGTCGGACGCCAACGTCGACCTCGTCCACTTCACCATCCTGCGCCCGCCGGAGAAGCAGGACGGCACGCCGATCTCGGAACTCTCCCTGATCGCGTTCCCGACGCGCGAGCTGTTCGTCCAGAAGATCAAGGACTTCGACCTGATCATCTTCGACCGCTACGCCAACCAGAGCGTGCTGCCGCAGGCCTATTTCGACAACATCGTCCGCTACGTCCGCGAGGGCGGCGCCCTGCTGATCGCCGCCGGCCCCGAATTCGCCGGACCGGCCAGCCTCGCCCGCACGCGGCTCGCCGGCATCCTGCCCGGCGACCCCGACGGCCGAGTTGTCGAGAAGCCCTACAAGGCGACGCCGACGCAAGTCGGCCAGCGCCACCCGGTGACCCGCGCCCTGCCGGGCTCGGACGCGAACCCGCCCGCCTGGGGCGACTGGCTGCGCATCGTCGAGGCCCGCACCCGGCCGGGGATCCAGCCGATCCTGTCGGGGGCCGAGGGCCTGCCGCTGCTCGCGCTGTCGCGCGAGGACAAGGGCCGCGTCGCCCTGCTCCTGTCCGACCACGCCTGGCTCTGGGCGCGGGGCTATCAGGAGGGCGGCCCCTATCTCGACCTGCTGCGCCGCCTCGGCCACTGGCTGATGAAGGAGCCGGCCCTGGAGGAGGAGGCGCTGCGCGCCCAGACCACCGGGCGCGGCCGCGAGGTGCGGGTCGAGCGCCAGACGATGGCGGACCAGGCCGATCCGGTCACCGTCACGGGCCCCACCGGCAAGGTGACGACGCTGACGCTCAAGCCCCAGGAGCCCGGCCTGTTCACCGCGACCTTCGACGCGGAGACCCTGGGCCTGCACACCCTGCGGTCGGGCAACCTCGTGGCCTTCGTCAGCGTCGGGCCGGCCAACCCGCGCGAGCTCGCCGACGTGTTCAGCGACACCGAGCGCCTGAAGGCCGCGGCCGACGGGTCGGGCGGCTCGGTCCGCCGGGTCGCCGAGACCGGCGGCATCCAGGTGCCGCGCCTCGCGCTTGTGCGCGGCGGCCGCCTCGCCGGCAGCGACTGGATCGGCTTCCGGCCGAGCGACAGCGCCAACATCCGCGGCGTCGAGGTCTACCCGCTGGCGCTCGGCCTCGCGGCCCTCGCCGCGCTGGCGGCCGCCCTGCTCGCCATGTGGCTGGTCGAGGGCCGGCGGGGGCGGGCGGCGTGACGCGGACCCGCGGCGGGCGCGCGCCTTCGGCCCCGCGCGATCCCCGTGCGGCGGCGTGCGCCCCCGCATGGTCGACGGGCGGCGGTCCGCGTCCTATGACCCCCTGACATGTCGAGAGAGTCCGCGTCCGG
This sequence comes from Methylobacterium sp. A52T, assembly GCF_053346095.1. Classification (NCBI taxonomy): domain Bacteria; kingdom Pseudomonadati; phylum Pseudomonadota; class Alphaproteobacteria; order Hyphomicrobiales; family Methylobacteriaceae; genus Methylobacterium; species Methylobacterium sp. A52T. Next base: position 28,999 of record NZ_JBKFBI010000051.1, read on the forward strand.
CGCGGGCTCGCACCAACGGAGACAGCCTGCCCGTGACAGCGCAGACCGTGACTGGACGCCTCCTCGCCGCGACGCTCCTCGTCGCCTGCCTCCAGCTCGCCCCGGCCCGCGCGCAGGAACCGGCCGCGATGCCGTCGACGCCGCCTGCCTCGCCGGCCACCCTGCCGGCCGCCAACGGCCAGTGGACCCACGCGATCACGCTGATGGGCCAGCCGAAATACGGCCCCGACTTCAAGCATTTCGACTACGCCGACCCGGCCGCGCCCAAGGGCGGGATGGTCCGGTTCGGGGCCCAGGGCGGGTTCGACAATTTCAACATCGTCGTCGCCGGCCTGAAGGGCGACCTCGAGAACGGCATCCAGCAGATCTACGATCCGCTGATGACCGAGTCGTCGGACGAGCCGTTCACCTCCTACGGCCTGCTCGCCGAGGCGGTGCGGATCGCCCCCGATCTCGGCTCGGTCTCGTACCGGCTGCGCGAGAACGCCCGCTGGCACGACGGCAAACCGATCACGCCCGAGGACGTGGTCTGGTCCTTCGACGTGCTGAAGGCCAACAGCCCGTTCTACGCCGCCTACTACCAGACGGTGGCCAAGGCCGAGGTGACTGGGCCGCACGAGGTGACCTTCACCTTCACCGAGACCGGCAACCGCGAGTTGCCGCAGGTGATCGGGCAGCTGCGCGTCCTGCCCAAGCACTGGTGGACCGCCAAGGATTCCAACGGCAAGCCGCGCAGCGTCACCGAGACGACACTGGAGCCGCCGCTGGGCTCGGGCCCCTACCGCCTCGCGAAGTTCGAGCCGGGTCGCACGACCACCTACACCCGCGTGCCCGATTACTGGGGCAAGGACCTGCCGGTGAACGCCGGGCGCTACAACTTCGACACCGAGCGCTACGAGTATTTCCGCGACGGCACCGTGCTGGTCGAGGCGCTGAAGGGCGATCTCTACGATTTCCGGATCGAGAACATCGCCCGGAACTGGGCGACCGCCTACGAGGATTTCCCGGCCGTGAAGGAGGGCCGGCTGATCAAGGAGGCGTTCCCCGAGCGCGGCATGGGCATCATGCAGGCCTTCGCGTTCAACACGCGCCGGGACAAGTTCAGGGATCCGCGCGTCCGTCGGGCGTTCAACCTCGCGATGAACTACGAGGAGATGAACAAGGCGCTGTTCTACGGCCTGTACAAGCGCATCAACTCCTACTTCTTCGGCTCGGAGCTGGCCTCCTCGGGCCTGCCCGAGGGCGAGGAGAAGGCGATCCTCGAGAGCGTCAAGGACAAGGTCCCGGCCTCGGTCTTCACCACCCCCTACGCCAACCCGGTCAACGACGGCCCCGAGGCGGTGCGCAAGAACCTCCGCGAGGCCGTCGGCCTGCTGCGCGAGGCCGGCTACGAGCTGCGCGGCGGCAAGATGGTCAGCAAGGCCACCGGCGAGCCGCTGACCGTCGAGTTCCTGGAGTTCCAGAACACCTTCGAGCGGGTCATCCTGCCGTTCTCGGCGCAGCTGAAGCTGATCGGCATCGATGCCACCCTGCGGGTCATCGACCAGGCGCAATACCAGAACCGCATGCGCAACTTCGACTTCGACGTCACCACGGCGTCGTGGGGCGAGTCGCTCTCGCCGGGCAACGAGCAGCGCGAGTTCTGGGGCTCGGCCGCGGCCGACAAGCCCGGCTCGCGCAACCTGATCGGGATCAAGGATCCCGGCATCGACGCCCTGATCGAGAAGGTGATCTTCGCCAAGGACCGGCACACCGTGATCGCGGCGACGCGGGCCCTGGACCGGGTGCTCCTCGCCCACGACTACGTCGTCCCGCAATGGTCCTCCGACCAGCAGCGGACGCTGCGCTGGAACCGGTTCGGCCACCCGGCGATCCTGCCGCTCTACGCCAGCTCCGGCTTCCCGACGACGTGGTGGTACGACGAGAAGCTCGCCGCCAAGACCGGGGCGCCCCGTTGACGGGCGGTCCCGGCATGCCGACCCGGCGCGGGCTGGTCCTCGGGGCCGGCGCCCTCGCGGCGATGCCGCCGTGGCGCCCCGCCCGGGCGGCCGACGCGCAGGAGCGCCACGGCCTGTCCAGCTTCGGCGAGCTCAAATACGGCCCGGACTTCGCGCATTTCGACTACGTGAACCCGATGGCGCCCCGCGGCGGGCGCTTCTCGGCGCAGCTCGCCGCGACGACCGGCAACCAGTCGCTCAACACCTTCAACACGCTCAACGTCTACGTGCTGCGCGGCGACGGGGCCGCCGGCATGCCCCTGACCTTCGACAGCCTGATGGTCCGGGCCCTCGACGAGCCGGACGCCCTCTACGGGCTGGTGGCCCGCGCCGTCACGGTCAGCCCGGACGGCCTGACCTACACCTTCGCGCTGCGCCCGCAGGCGCGGTTCCACGACGGCTCGCCGCTGACCGCGCGGGACGCGGCCTTCAGCCTCAAGCTCCTGCGCGACAAGGGCCACCCCGAGATCGCCGAGGTGATCCGGCCCATGACCGACGCCCGGGCCGAGGGCGACGGGCGGCTCGTGGTGACCTTCGAGCCGGGCCGCGCCCGGGACCTGCCGCTGTTCGTCGCGCAACTGCCGCTCTTCTCCGCCGCCTACTACGCCGGCCGGGACTTCGAGGCCTCGAGCCTGGAGGCGCCGCTCGGTTCCGGCCCCTACCGGGTCGGCACCGTCGATCCGGGCCGGTCCATCGGCCTCGAGCGCGTGCCGGATTACTGGGCCGCCGAGCTGCCGGTGAATGTCGGCCAGAACAACTTCGACGCGATCCGCTACGAGTATTTCCGCGACCGCACCGTGGCCTTCGAGGCGTTCAAGAGCGGCGCCTTCACGTTCCGCGAGGAGTTCACCGCCCGGGTCTGGGCCACCGGCTACGACTTCCCGGCGATGAATGAGGGCCGCGTCGTCCGCGAGACGGTGCCGGACGCGCGGCCGAGCGGCACGCAGGGCTGGTGGATCAACACCCGGCGCGCGGCGTTCCGCGACCCGCGGGTGCGCGAGGCGATCGGCCTGTGCTTCGATTTCGAGTGGTCGAACCGCAACCTGATGTACGGCGCCTACGCGCGCACGGCCTCGTTCTTCGAGAATTCCGACCTCAAGGCGACCGGCAAGCCCTCGGCCGAGGAACTCGCGCTGCTGGAGCCGTTCAAGGACCTGCCGCCCGAGGTGTTCGGCGAGGCCTGGGCGCCGCCGGTCTCCGACGGGTCCGGCCAGGACCGGGCCCTCCTGAAGCGCGCCGACGCGCTCCTGCGGGATGCCGGCTGCACCCGCCAGGGCGGCAACCTGCTGCTGCCCGGCGGCCAGCCCCTGACCCTCGAGTTCCTCGACGAGGATCCGGTCTTCCAGGCGGTCACGCAGCCGTTCATCCGCAACCTCGGACTGCTCGGCATCAGGGCGAGCCTGCGCACGGTCGACCCGTCCCAGTACCAGGCGCGGCTGAAGGATTTCGACTTCGACGTCACGCCGCGCCGCTACAGCAGCGGGCTCACTCCCGGCGCGGAGCTGCGCGAGACCTACGGGTCCCGCTCCGCCGGGACCGCGGGCTCGAACAACCTCTCGGGGATCGCGAGCCCGGCGATCGACGCGCTGCTCACCGCCGTCGCCGACGCGACGTCGCGGGCGGACCTGACCACCGCCTGCCGGGCGCTGGACCGGGTCCTGCGGGCCGGGCGCTACTGGGTGCCGATGTGGTACGCCTCGACCCACCGCCTCGCCCTCTGGGACGTGTACGGCCGCCCGGCGACCCCGCCGAAATACGACCTCGGCGCCCCCGGGACGTGGTGGTTCGACGCCGACAAGGCCAAGCGGATCGGGCGGGACTGACGCCATGCTCGCCTACATCCTGCGCCGCATCGGCCTGATGATCCCGACCCTGTTCGGGATCATGCTGATCACCTTCACCATCGTGCAGTTCGCCCCCGGCGGACCGGTGGAGCGGGTGCTGTCGCAGCTCCAGGGCCAGCGCGACGGGGCCATGTCCCGCGTCACCGGCGGCGCGGGCGACCTCGGCGGCGCCAGCCGGCCGTCGGGCGGCGGCGGCGACGCCAGTTCCCGCTACCGCGGCGCCCAGGGGTTGAGCCCGGAATTCATCGCCAAGCTCGAGAAGCAGTTCGGCTTCGACAAGCCGGCGCCCGAGCGCTTCGCCAAGATGCTCTGGGACTACGTCCGGTTCGATTTCGGCAGCAGCTACTTCCGCGACGTCACGGTCATCCAGCTGATCAAGGAGCGCCTGCCGGTCTCGATCTCGCTGGGCCTGTGGATGACGCTGCTGTCCTACGCGATCTCGATTCCGCTCGGCATCCGCAAGGCCGTGGCGGACGGCACGCGCTTCGACCGCGCGACCTCCTTCGTGGTGATCATCGGCTACGCGATCCCGGGCTTCATGTTCGGGCTGATGCTCATCATCCTGTTCGCCGGCGGCTCGTTCTACCAGTGGTTCCCGCTGCGCGGCCTGACCAGCGAGGGCTGGGAGAGCTTCTCGCCCTGGCACAAGGTGACCGACTACGCGTGGCACATGGTGCTGCCGCTGACCGCCCTGGTGATCGGCGCCTTCGCCACCTCGACCCTGCTGACCAAGAACTCGTTCCTCGACGAGATCCGCAAGCAGTACGTGCTGACCGCGCGGATGAAGGGGCTGTCCGAGCGGCGCGTGCTCTACGGGCACGTGTTCCGCAACGCCATGCTGATCGTGATCGCGGGCTTCCCCGGTGCCTTCATCTCGGCCTTCTTCACCGGCTCGCTGCTCATCGAGACGATCTTCTCCCTCGACGGCCTGGGCGAGCTGTCGTTCCGGGCGATCGTCGGGCGCGACTATCCGGTGGTGTTCGCCACGCTCTACATCTTCTCGCTGCTCGGGCTCGCGGTGAACCTGCTGTCCGACCTGATCTACGTCTGGATCGACCCGCGGATCGATTTCTCGGCGCGGGCGACCTGACCCCGCGGCGCGCGGATCCTCAGGTCTCCGGGAGGCTCGCGGCGCCGGCCGGCACCGGCGGCTCGTCGCGCGGGGGGCCGGCCAGGCCCAGCAGCGCCGCGATGGCGTCGCCGTCCGGCGCGCCGAGGAGGTCCGCCAGGGTGTAGCGGTCGAGGACGGCGAGGAACGCCGCCAGGGCCTCCCCCAGCACCCGCCGGAGCCGGCACGGGGCCGTGATGGCGCAGGCGCCGCCGCCGAAGCACTCGACCAGCGCCAGATCGTCCTCGGTCTGGCGCACCACCGCACCGACGACGATCTCCTCCGGCGGCTTCGCCAACCGAAGACCGCCGCCCCGGCCGCGGATCGTCCGGATCAGGCCGAGCCGACCCAGCTGGTGAACCACCTTGGTCAGGTGGTTCTCCGAGATGCCGTAGGCGCGCGCGATCCCGGCGATCGAACATTGCTCGGGCTCGTGGAGCCCGACGTAGATCAGCGTGCGCAACGCGTAATCCGTGTAGCGGGTCAGGCGCATCTCAACTCCAGAAGACGATCCGTGCCGTGGGGCGATGCGATGTCCGCCGCGGTCCGAGTCCGTACGCGCAGCCGCGGACCGGCACCACCGCCGGCAGGCGAACGGGCGCCGTCGCTATAAGATGTATTTATCTTGCATCTTTTCGAGGGGGTCGTTAAAAGAAGCATGTCGTATGCACCTTTTGAGCTGTGCCATGCCCGCGCCCCTCTCCCCCGCCACCGTCGCTCTCATCAAGGCCACCGTGCCGGCCCTGGAGGCCCAAGGCCTCGCCATCACGAAGCGCATGTACGAGCGCCTGTTCGAGAACGCCGAGATCCGCGACCTCTTCAACCAGTCCCACCACGGCGAGACCGGCTCTCAGCCGAAGGCCCTGGCCCAGGCCGTGCTCGCCTACGCCCGCAACATCGACAATCTCGGCGTCCTGGCGGGCGCGGTGGAGCGCATCGCGCAGAAGCACGTCGCCCTGAACATCCTGCCGGAGCACTACCCGCACGTGGCCGAAGCCCTCCTCGGCGCGATCGGGGACGTCCTCGGTGACGCCGCCACGCCGGAGATCGCCACGGCCTGGGGGGAGGCCTACTGGTTCCTGGCGGAACTGCTGATCGGCCGGGAGGCCGCGATCTACCGCGACCACGCCTCCGAGCCGGGCGGCTGGAACGGCTGGCGCGATTTCGTGGTCGACAGCGTGACCCAGGAGAGCGAGACGATCCGCTCGTTCGTCCTGGTGCCGGCCGACGGTGGCCCGGTGCTGCGGCATCGGCCGGGACAGTATCTCGGCTTCCTCCTAGACCTGCCAGGCCGCGGGGTGCTGAAGCGGAACTACTCGGTGTCCTGCGCGCCGAACGACCGGGCCTACCGCATCACCGTCAAGCGCGAGGCGGCGCCGGGCCGCCCGGCCGGGATCGCCTCGAACTGGCTGCACGACCACGCGCGGCCCGGCACCGTGCTGAAGGTCGCCGCCCCGGCGGGGGACTTCAGCCTCGACGCCGAGCGCGACGCGCCCGTGGTGCTGGTCAGCGGCGGCGTCGGGCTGACCCCGATGATCAGCATGCTCGAGACCATCGCGGCGGACAGCCCGGACCGGCCGACCTGGTACGTCCACGGCGCCCTGTTCGGCCGCGTGCACGCCCTGAGCGACCACGCCAAGTCGCTCGCGGCGCAGGCCCGCAACGCCACGCTCGTGACCTTCTACGCGGAGCCCGAAGCCGCGGACCGGCCGGGTGAGCACTACGACGTCCAGGGCCTGATCACGGCGGACTGGCTCGCGGAGCACACGCCGCACGACCGCGCGACCTACTACCTGTGCGGTCCCAAGCCGTTCCTGCGGGATCTCGCCACCGGCCTGTTGCGCCGCGGCGTCCCGGTCGAGCGGGTGAAGTTCGAGTTCTTCGGCCCGGCCGACGAGCTGTTCGAGGAGCCCCGGCAGGCGGCCTAGAGCCGTTCCCGATCGGGTTGGGACGCAGGCGATCGGCGAGCCCGTGCCGAACGAGGCGCGGGTCCCCTCTCCCGTGCGGGAGAGGGACAGGGTGAGGGCTGAGAACAGTCCGGACGAGTCGCGGCCTGTACGGGCATCGGCGGCCTGGTCAGTCCTGATCCTTCTCGTCCCTCACCCCACCCCTCTCCCGCACGGGAGAGGGGGCCTGACGCGGCTGGCGAGACCGGGCTCGCCGTCCTTCCCGACCCTTGCAACGTGGTCG